>VSNE01000196.1 GCA_009774155.1 Lachnospiraceae bacterium | reverse complement strand
GTCCATGCTGAATACCGGATGAAATACCGTACTACTGCGGTGTATCAATAAAATAACCAAAAAGGAGGCTATTTATGGCGAAACAGGAAGCAACAAAAGCACCGGAACCGATGAACAGTGCAGAAATGCTGCAGGAGAAGATCGCTGCGATGAGGGCAGCGCAGAAGGTATTTGCCACCTTTACTCAGGAACAGGTGGACAAAATCTTTTTTGAAGCTGCCATGGCGGCAAATAAGCAGCGTATCCCACTGGCGAAGATGGCTTGTGAAGAAACCGGCATGGGCGTGGTAGAAGATAAAGTTATCAAAAATCATTATGCGGCAGAGTATATGTACAATGCATATAAGAGGATCAAGACCTGCGGCGTGATCGAGGAGGACACGGCTTACGGAATCAAAAAGATTGCAGAGCCTGTCGGTCTTGTGGGCGCGGTTATCCCGACCACAAATCCGACCTCGACAGCAATCTTTAAATGCCTGATCTGTCTGAAGACAAGGAATGCGATTATTATCAGCCCTCATCCGCGCGCCAAAAAATGTACGATTGAGGCGGCGAGAATTGTTCTGGAGGCCGCTGTTAAGGCAGGCGCGCCGGAAGGTATTATCGGCTGGGTGGAAGAGCCGACTATTGAGCTGTCCAATCTGATTATGAAATCCGTGGATGTGATTCTCGCAACCGGCGGCCCTGGAATGGTGAAGGCTGCATATTCTTCCGGCAATCCGGCAATCGGCGTAGGACCCGGGAATACTCCGGTTATTATGGACAGCAGTTGCGATATTCAGACGGCAGTGTACTCCGTAATCCATTCCAAGACATTTGACAATGGTATGATCTGCGCATCTGAGCAGTCTGTAACAGCAGTTGCGGATATCTATCCGGCAGTAAAAGCAGAGTTTATCAAACGCGGCTGCCATGTACTGAATAAGGAAGAGCTGGATAAGGTGCGCAAGATTATCTTGAACGAAGCTGGCACTGTTAATGCAAAGATCGTTGGACAGAAGGCATCTGTTATTGCAGAACTGGCGGGCTTTACAGTTCCGGCAGATACTAAGATTCTGATTGGCGAAGTGGATTCTGTAGATATATCAGAGCCGTTTGCACATGAAAAGCTGTCTCCGGTACTGGCGCTTTACAAAGCCCCGGACTTTTCAACTGCCCTGGATATGGCTGAGAAGCTGATTGCCGACGGCGGTTACGGTCATACTTCCTCACTGTACATACATCCGTCAGAGACCGAGAAGATGGCGCAGCATGCAGAACGTATGAAGACCTGCCGTATCCTTATCAATACTCCGTCTTCCCACGGCGGAATCGGAGACCTGTATAACTTCAAGCTTGCTCCGTCTCTTACTCTTGGCTGTGGTTCCTATGGAGGCAACTCTGTATCAGAGAACGTTAATGTAAAACATTTGATCAATATCAAGACCGTTGCTGAAAGGAGAGAGAATATGCTTTGGTTCAGAACCCCTCCGAAGGTTTACTTCAAGAAAGGCTGTCTGCCGGTTGCGTTAGATGAGCTGAGAACATACTACAATAAGAAGAAAGCCTTCATTGTTACCGACGGATTCCTTTATAGCAACGGATATACGAAGCCGATTACGGATAAGCTGGATGAGATGGGCATTACCCATGCATGCTTCTATGAGGTGGCTCCTGATCCGACACTGCAGATTGCCCGCAAGGGATTAGAGCAGTTAAAGGCATTTGCGCCGGACGTTATCATCGCGCTGGGCGGCGGTTCCTCTATGGACGCCGGTAAGATTATGTGGCTTATGTATGAGCATCCGGAGTGCAATTTTGAAGATCTGGCAATGGACTTTATGGATATCCGTAAGAGAGTCTATGTATTCCCGAAGATGGGTGAGAAGGCAATGTTCGTAGCTATCCCGACTTCTTCCGGTACAGGCTCCGAGGTAACTCCGTTTGCGATTATCACTGATGCGGACACAGGTACCAAGTGGCCGATCGCTGACTATGAGCTGCTGCCGAATATGGCTATTATTGACACGGATTTCATGATGAATCAGCCTAAGGGCCTGACCAGTGCTTCCGGTATCGATGCCCTGACCCATGCGCTTGAAGCATATGCTTCTATCATGGCAACAGACTATACAGATGGCCTTGCACTGATGGCGGCAAAGAATATCTTTGAATATCTGCCGCGTGCTTATGAGAAGGGTGCGGCCGATCCGGTTGCGAGGGAAAAGATGGCAAATGCATCCACTATGGCTGGTATGGCATTCGCAAATGCGTTCCTCGGTATCTGTCACTCCATGGCTCATAAGCTGGGCGCTTATCATCATCTGCCGCACGGCATTGCAAACGCTCTTCTGATTGAGTTAGTTATGCGCTATAATGCAGATCCGGCTCCGGTGAAGATGGGAACCTTCTCACAGTATCCGTATCCGCATGCGAAGGAAAGATATTGTGAAGTAGCAAGATTCGTCGGAATCAAGGGCAGGAATGACGATGAAGTATTCGAGAACTTCATTAAAGCGATTGCAGATCTGAAGGCGACGGTTGGCATCAAGAGAACGATTAAAGAATACGGAATCAAGGAAGAGGATTTCATGGCTACTCTGGACGAGATGGTGGAGAACGCCTTCAATGACCAGTGTACAGGTGCAAATCCGAGATACCCGCTGATGTCCGAGATGAAAGAGATTTATCTGAAAGCATATCACGAGGGTTAATGTTATAGTAAGATTTAACAGGAAGTACAGCAATGTACTTTCTGTTTTACTTTACGGGTATCTGTGCATAGGATAAAAGAAAAGGGAGTTTTACGGATGGGAAGAGCAGCAGAATTAAAGGGGTTGCCGTCTGCGGCAGAGTCTGAGGATGGAAGTATCTGTTCTTTTGAAGAAATGTCCGGGCAGGAGAGAGCGCAGCTTCAGAAGCGGTTGACAGAAAATCTGGAAAAACGAATGGACTGCTATTATGCCCAGCATCTTCAGGAGTGGGAGCGGTTCCTGAAGAGATAGTTCCGTTATCCTATCCTTTTGCAATCCGGCGGTCCGGATGGAGAACTCAGCGCCAGCATGAGATATCTGGCGCAAAGATATACAATGCCTTATAAAGAATGTATGGCGACACTGACTGATATCGGAACGGAAGAGCTGGCACATTTGGAGATGATTTGCGCTATTGTGCATCAGTTGACAAGAAATATGACAATGGAGGAGCTAAAGGCTTCTGGATTTGATAAATACTATGTGGACCATACAATAGCGCTGTGGCCTACAGCAGCGGCGGGGATTCCGCATAATGCCTGTGAATATCAGTCCAAAGGTGATATTATCACGGATCTGTTTGAAGATATGGCGGCAGAACAGAAGGCAAGAACAACTTACGATAACCTGCTTCGTCTGGTAAAAGATCCGGAAGTGGCAGATCCGCTTCGATTCCTCCGCGCAAGGGAGGTTGTGCATTTCCAGCGTTTCGGTGAAGCCCTTCGGATTACTCAGGAGCATCTGGATTCGAGAAACTTCTATATTATGAATCCCGAATTTGACACAGGGATCGCAGGTAATAATGGAGGCTGCGGCTGCGATAAATAACAGGAAAGCTGACAACTGCCTGTATCAATCAAAAAACTCCTTTTGCCGGTCTTGCTGTACGGCAAAAGGAGTTTTTTATGCCTTTGGTGGGCATTTGGTTAGAATTGTCCTGTAATTTATTCCAGATCCATAAGGGCTGCCAGATCTTCTTCGCCGGTGCGTACCTTAATGACCTTATCCACATTGTAGACAAAAATTTTGCCGTCGCCGATATGACCGGTGTAGAGCGCTTTTTTCGCAGCTTCGATGACAGTTTCAACCGGGATGTTGCCGACAATGACTTCCACCTTTACCTTTGGAAGCAGAGTGGCATCCAGCTCAACTCCGCGGTATCTCTCGCCGGCTCCTTTCTGTACGCCGCAGCCCATTACCTGAGTTACAGTCATACCGGTTACACCAATGTCGTTCATCGCTTTCTTTAACAAATCATATCTGGACAGCTTTGCGATGACAGCCACCTTGTAAATACCGGAGGAGGAGACAGAGGGAGTGGTGATAACCTTTACGGAAGCGTCCCTCTGGGCTGCGGAAGCAGTTGCATAATCCTCGTTTCCGAGGTGGGTGTTTTCATTGATTTCCATAGTCATGGTATTGGAAATATCCATGATACTGAATCCGGCATATGCAGACGGAAGTCCATGCTCAGTCGCATCCAGACCGATAATTTCTTCTTCCTCTGTGACACGAAGCCCGACAGTTGCACGGATAAACAGGAATGCGGCGGTGATAGTCACAGCCGTCCATATAATGACAGCAAACATACCGAAAATCTGAAGGCCGAGCAGGCGGAAGCCTCCGCCGTAGAACAGACCGGTATAGGTATCGTTGCCCGGCGCGGAGGTGGTAGCAAAAAGACCGACTGCGACAGTACCCCACATGCCGTTTAAACAGTGAACCGCAACTGCTCCTACCGGATCGTCAATATGCAGTACATTATCCAGCAGCCATACGCCGAAGACCACAAGAAGACCGGAGACGATTCCGACTGCGGCCGCGCCCGCGCAGTCTGTCACGTCGCAGGAAGCGGTAATGCCAACCAAACCAGCCAGAGAAGCGTTCAGACACATGGATACATCAGGTTTGCCGTATTTGATCCATGTAAAGACCATACATACGACAGTCGCGATAGCAGGAGCAACCGTCGTGGTCAGGAAAATGGAGCCAAGCTGTTCCACAGAAGTTGCAGCGGCGCCGTTAAAGCCGTACCAGCCAAGCCAGAGGATGAATACGCCAAGGCAGCCAATCGGGAGATTGTGTCCGGGAAACGCATTTACCTTTACAATCCTGCCGGATTTGTCCTTTTCAAATTTTCCGATACGCGGCCCGAGAATGGCGGCGCCGATCAGCGCCGAGATACCGCCGACCATGTGGATAGCGCAGGAACCGGCAAAATCATGGAAGCCCATCTGTGACAGCCAGCCGCCGCCCCAGATCCAGTGTGCTTCTATCGGATAGATAACAGCGGAAATAATACCGGAATAGATACAATAGGAAAGAAATTTGGTTCTCTCAGCCATTGCCCCGGATACGATAGTGGCCGTGGTTGCACAGAATACCAGGTTAAATACGAAATTAGACCAGTCAAAATTTGAGTAGCCGGTAAAAATATCAAAGCCCGGTTTACCGATAAAGCCCATGATATCTTCTCCCAGCAGCAGACCGAATCCGATCAGGATAAATACAATAGTACCGATACAGAAGTCCATCAGGTTCTTCATCAGGATATTGCCGGAGTTTTTCGCGCGGGTGAAGCCTGCTTCCACCATGGCAAAGCCTGCCTGCATCCAGAACACGAGGGCAGCGCCAATCAAAAACCAGACTGCAAACAACTGGCTATTGACAGCATTCATAATTTCTTCAGTCATAATAGTTCCTCCTCATTTCTTTGAGTTTGTAGAATAGAATAAAAAAGGAGATATTGCCGGGCCGTTATTTTTGCCCGGTAATATCTCCTTTGATATGC
>VSNE01000195.1 GCA_009774155.1 Lachnospiraceae bacterium | reverse complement strand
CCTCGTAAAGAACCACATCCGGCTTTATCTGTCCCCCGCACTTTTCACAGAGCGGAACGCCTGTTGATTTCAGTATATATTGCGCATCGTAAAAAGCGCCGCATTTCTGGCAGTAATTCCGGTGGACGGAACCATGAAGCTCATAGACCGTCTTGCTGCCCGCCGCCTGGTGCAGTCCGTCAATATTCTGAGTAACAACCGCCTTCAGCTTCCCCTCCCGCTCCCATTCTGCCAGCTTTAAATGCGCTGCATTGGGCTTTGCATCCAATGCCAGCATTTTGGCACGGTAGAAGCGGTAAAATTCTTCTGTCTTTTTTCTGTAAAATGTATGACTTAAAATAGTTTCCGGCGGATAATCATACTGCTGATGATAAAGTCCGTCCACACTCCGAAAATCCGGAATCCCGCTCTCCGTGGAAACTCCGGCCCCGCCGAAAAATACAATATTGCGGCTCTCGTCAACCCATTTCTTCAATGTATCCAATGCTTCCGCCATTCTCGCTTTCCCTCCTGAAAATAAATCTGTGTCACCCTGTCTGCCCCTCCGTCTGAAATACAGGGCTTTCATTATAAATATTGAATTTCTATCGGTTCCAGATCCGTATTTCCCTCACAGCAAACCGCCGCCACATAGTCCGCCGCCGCAAAGTCCAGCAGTCTGCTTCTGTATCTCCTGCCGGACTCTCTTTGTATAATCTTTGGGTTCCGCGTTTCCATACGGACGTAAAAAGTCTGAAGGGAAGTATGAAACCCTGTTCCGACCGCCTTCAGATAGCTCTCCTTCACTGTCCAGTATTGGTAAAACAGATGTTTTCTCTGCTCTGCAGACGTCTGTTCATAAAATATAAGCTCCTCCGGCTGCAGAACCTTGCGGATCACGGAATCCTTTGGCTCTTTCTGCATATATTGGAGATCAATGCCGATCTCCCTGTCCGCCACTGCACAAATTACGTATTCCCCCGAATGGGACCAGTTTACTTTAATCCCTCTGTCTGAAAGAAGACATGGCTTGCCGTATGGGTTCCTGACATACGCTGCCGGAAGGGGGATACCCGCCCCTACAGCCTCCAGACTTTGATTCATCAAAATCTCTGCTCCCAGAAAAAGCTGGCGTTCCCGTTCATTCTTCCGTTTTTCTGCTTCTGCCATCCGCTCCCTTGACAGATATTGCAGCCACCGGGCCTCTGTGAAATTCCGCCCCGCCGCCCTCATTGCAAATATACGAATCATCATAAAACCACTATAACAAAAAACTCTCATAAGTTCCAGAGAGCTTCTATGTTTTTTATTTCTTCAGTTTGTCGATAATCTGTTCCAAACGATATCTGAGGATGGACATACATGCTGCAGCGTCCTCGTCTTTAATTTCATCCAGACCAAGCAGCATAATATTAATTGTGCCTTTTAATTCCTCAAGGTCAATTAATATCTGCTCCTTCTCATATTCTTTCATTCCATCATCCATCCTCTGATTGCTCTATTTATCAATACATTATATCTCACAAGCTCTCCTGCATTTAGACCCTCGTCAGGATTGCAGAACTGCGGGATATTGACCCTTGCGGAAGCGTCTGAAAAGTGTAAAACGGGAAAAATCAGCATCGGTCTGTACATCTGAAACCGCTTGGGGAATATTTAACAGAAAAAAGGGCACCGTATTATACGGCCGCCCTTTGAAATACGGAAACAATACGAATATTGATACAATAAATAGTAGACAGCGGATTTATCATCTGCCGTACTATATTCAATAACGTCCGCAGTGATGATGTCCTCTGTATCCGGTGCTCTCCGGTTCAGCGCTGTATACGCAGGAACCGTCACAATATCCGCCCTCATGATCATATCCGCAATAGATTGTTTCATCATGAATATGAAAGCCCGTTTCACTGCAGTCCTCTACTGTACATACCGCACATTGGAAATCCCTTTGTGCATGATGACCATGTCTTCCGCAAGCCGAAACCGGAAGCGCCAGGACAACAACCGCAAATACAGCCGCAGCTCCAATTGCGGAAGCTTTTCTTATACACATAATCCCATTCCTCCTTACCTGATTCCTCTCAATAACCTTCTTGGGGCCAAATCCCCTTATTTTTTATCATATCACCGTTTGGAAAAAACTGCAACCAGATCATCATTTGAGTTTCCAGACTTCTGTTATGTCAGAGCTCCTGCAGCCCGGTTAATTCTCACGAAGCCGCTCCACAATACTCCTAATTCCTGTTCTTTTATAAACAACCGCCGGAATTATCATGCACAGAAGCAGCGACAACAGCATGTAAAGTGTCATCGGCAGAGCCGGATAGTGAAACGAGCCAAAGCCCAGATTTTCCCGGATCACATGAAAGAGCAAAAAATCAGCCCCGGACCCTAGCGTAACAGACAGTGCCAGTGTAAACAGGAAATACCAGATTCCTTCCCATGAGATGAGCTTCTGCATCTGCTTTTTGGATGCACCCACCGCCTCCATGGCGGCAAATTCCCGCTGCCTGCCCAGGATACTGACGCTCATGGTATTGATAAAGTTCAGGATACCTACGGTAAACAACACAATCGTGAGAAACGCGGACAGCTTTGACAGCGCGCTCTTTGTCTCTTCCAGTGATTTGGCAAGCTCCACCTTTGATGTCCTTGATATGGCGGGGATTTTATCTGTCAGATCCGCCGCCTGCTCCAGAATACTTTCCTCATATTCGGAATCACTGTCTATCTTGATGGAATAGATAATGGCGTCTTCTCTGTACCGGTCAATTACTTTGTTTGAAACCACCAGCCATGGCGCCGCGCCGCTGTTCATTCCGTCTCTTTCAAGAGGAAACCGGCCGCCGATTGGCAGTTCAAACTGTTGATCCGTATCCATAACAGAAAATGTGATCATGCTCCCTGTATGCAGTCCGCTCCCGTTCATATCTGTTGTGAGAAGGAACTCTCCCTTTTCAAATCCCTCTGTATCAATGGGCGTTTCGGCGGACAGGTTATAATCTTCGATTACCCTGCTGTCAATTCCGATCAGCAGGCTCCAGAAGGTTGCTTTCGGATTGTCCAGCCAGATACCGGTATCTGTAAGTTCCATTCCGTTTGACCGCTCAAATTCATTTTTAATCTCCAGCCAGTCCCCATAGACTTCCTCCGAATAATGCTCATAGACAGGCACAACCTTTGTCATTTCAAAGCTCTCCACTCCCTCCAGACTCTGCAGCCGCTCCACAAGCTCCGGCGTGAAGCTCTGCTCCTCCTGCGGGGAAAAGGATGCCCTGCTCATGCTGTTATAAAGGGCAAGGTCATGGGCCGTATTATAATCAATAAATTCGTCCAGAGACATCCCGCCAAGCACCGTCATGCAGAGCAGGAAGGTCACGCTGCTTAAGAAAAACGTCCCTATGACCATCCATGCCTTCCGGGGCTGCCGGAATACATTTTTAAGTCCCATCCGGTACAGCTTTGTATGATCGCTTCCACGGCTTGTCTTCCGTCTGGTGCTGCCCTCCGCAAACGTAAGGGCGCCAATGGCTGAAACAGCCATCACCTTCCTGGCGGTCATAAAAAAACCGGCAAAAATCATCAGACCCGAAAAGAATGCCGATGCCAGCGGAATCATCAGATGAAACCGGGCCTGTGAAAATCCCTCCAGCATACTGCCCAGAATCATCGGAACAATCCACTGAGTCATGAAGCCGCCAAGCGAAAGTCCTGCCGGCAGGGCTGTCAAAAGTATATTTCTCATCCGATAATACATAATCCGTTTAATCTGTCCGGGCGTGGTTCCAATGGTTTTAAGCAGTCCGTAAAACTGGATATCCTTTGTAACGGAAATCGTGTTGATATTATAAATGATCAGAAATCCGTCCAGCATAAAAAAGAGGATCACGGCCAGGGCAATTCCCATATCCCTGGGCGACAGATAAAAACCCTGTCCGCCCAGAATCTTGAGATTCTGCTGCCCGGATATCTGCAGTTCTTCCCGAATCCCGGCCAGCTTTTTCCGGAACTGCCCGGCAGTGAGAGAAAAACCCACGGATTCCGCCTGCCCGTTATGGTTCTTAAGCGCCTCTTCCGACACAAGAAGCTTCTGCCTGGAGGCTGTATCAATATAAGAGGTATCCGTATAACAGCCGGAAAGGACAAAGATTTCCTCTTCTGCCACGTCCCGGTCTTCCCATGTAACCGACAGCGGGATCTCGCTGCCAATAACCGGTTCTATTCCCAGCCTCTTTAACAGCCAGGCCGACATCATCACTTCATTCTCTTTTAACGGATAATTTCCCTGAATGTCCGTAAAAAGCGGACGGCTCCAGATATCCCAGTTCTCTTCTGCATACAGGTACAGGCTTAATCCTGACTGCCCCGGATTCCCCACCAGGCGGCCCACTTTATGGGATACAAACAACGGCTGCCGCACCAGATTGCTTTCCTGAAGCACCGCCAACTGCCGCTCGTCCGGGCCGGACAATACAACATCCGTCATGGCGCCGGTCTCCTTTAATTCCTGCATCTGCCCAAATCTCTGGATATTATAAAAGACGCTGCAGGCGGCAGTGATCAGGACGGTCACAATCACCACGGCCATGGATATCAGAAGGTTTTGTGTGCGCCCGGCCCGGAAGCTCCGTCTTCCCAGCATTCTGACTGCCGCTTTTGACAGACCCTGCCTGGTATGTTTCATTTTTCCCGACACTCACTCCACCTCCCCGCTTTGAGTCAAATATACGGGCGGTTCACGCAACGGGCCGTCCGTTATCTTCCCATCCTCTATACGGATACTTCGATCAGCAAGTTCCGCAATTTCCCTGTCATGGGTGATCATTACGATCGTCTGATGAAACCTCCTGCTGGAATCCTTCAGCAGGGAAAGCACATCCGCGCTGGTCCTGCTGTCAAGGTTCCCTGTCGGCTCATCCGCAAGGATGATCTCCGGCTTTGTGAGAAGCGCACGGGCAATGGAAACCCGCTGCTGCTGCCCGCCGGAGAGATGGTTCGCAAGGTTCTGAAGCTTATCCTGAAGTCCCAGAGCATGGACGATCTGTTTCATCAGCTTCTTATCTGCCTTCCGGCCATCCAACTGCAGAGGCAGCACCATGTTTTCATACACATTCAGGACCGGAACAAGATTGTAGCTCTGAAATATAAAGCCGATATGGCGGCGGCGGAATACTGCCAGTTTCTCTTCATTCTGATAAAAAAGCTCCTTTCCGCCAATCAGTACCCTGCCGGACGTAGGGGTGTCCAGCCCGCCCATCATGTGGAGCAGCGTGGATTTTCCGGAGCCGGAGGTTCCCACGATAGCAACAAACTCCCCTTCTTCGATTGTAAGGCTGACACCATCAAGGGCTTTTGTCACGTTGTCGCCCTGTCCGTAGTACTTTTTCAGATCAACTGCTTGTAAAATAGACATAAAAAATCTCCTATTCCGGTTCCGTAATATTCCTCCTGGTACGCCTTTATGGAATCAATTTCCGGCCGCAAATACATATGTCTGGAAATTGATTTGTACACTGTGGGGAATACTACGGTTCCTTTCATAT
>VSNE01000194.1 GCA_009774155.1 Lachnospiraceae bacterium | reverse complement strand
ATGGACTGCTATTGCCCGATAGATATTACAGAACAGGTAAAAGCGCTTTGCAAAGAGCATACCGCTCCCCGGATTCAGGCTCCGGGATTTTGTGTCCCGGATTTTAAGCGTACTCTTTTGCCCTTTAACCGGGAAAAAGGATACGGCGGCAGCCGCAGGCACGGAAAGGATGACCGCCATGAACATATGAAGGTTAAGACATTCGGAAGGGATTCCTTCTCTCTGGACAGGGAGACCGTCGATCTGCGCTATGTGGAACAGCTTGCCGACTCTGAGCAGACAAATGCTCTGGCTCATCTTCTGCGCTATGCCCTGGAGCAGACAGCGGACGGAAAACATACTGTCCGAGAAACTGTCCGGATTCTTTTGGAACTGCTGGATCAAAAGGGTTGGGAACCCTTTTGCGGCTCTTATATTCCATGCGGACTTGCCAGACCGAGAAAACAGGAAATTTTTGCCTGTCTGAACCGCTTCCGGGGTTAACCGGGAGCAATTCAGACGCTTTTATTTCATTATTCTTCCCTGTTTAATACTTCCGTTACCTTCTCAATCATCTCATCCTCCTTCAGCCGGAATTTAATCTCCACACGTCTGGAGGAGGCCATATCTACCTCCGTAGAATTTTCCTGATAAATCGGATTGCTGAAGGAACGTCCATTGACTGTCATCAGCTTCTGGAGCTGTCCAATCTGTCCTTCCGTCAGCCCATTCGTATCATCCATACAGAATTTTGCCACAGAGTTGGCGCGGTTATAGGAAAGCGTCATATTGCTCTGATAATCTCCGTCCGTATCCGTATGGCCTTCAATAATAATTTCAGCAATATATGACTGAAAGTTATCCTGAAGAAGAACTCCCAGATACATAGGAATAATCTCCTTAAGGGTATTCTTGCTCTCTTCTGTAAGTGTCGCGCTGTTGTAGCGGAACAATACGTCTGAGGAGAAGGTAATGGAACCGGTCTGTGCATCTACCTTCATGGTAGAATTGCTGAAACGGGTCTGCAGCTCTTTTATGATATCTGTCCGGATGCCGATAATATCCTGAAGCTGGCTTTTCGTGGCGTTCAGTTCTGCCCGCGCCTCATCAATTTCCAGATGCGCGGCATCCAGCTCCTCCTGCGTCATGGTTGCCTTTGCATAGGCTTCCTCCAGCTCCTTTAAAGAATTTCTAAGCTCTGCCTCCGAAGCCTCCAGTTCTGCCTTGGAATTCTCCAGATCCTCCTTTGATTCTTCCAGCTCTGTCTGCGTCAGATTCAACTGAACCTGGGCGGCCTCCAGATCTGTCCGCTTTTGCTTGTAGATAGCCAGCGTAATCGCTATAATCAGAATAAAGATTAAGAGCAGAGCTGCCATCATATCTGAATAGGACTGCCAATAGCTTGGCTCTGCAAACACAGATTTGTCTTTTTGTTTATTTTTCATACATATTCCTCATCTGATGAAAGGTATAAAGTTCATTGCTCAGATCATCGCATGTTTTGGAAAGCTTCTCTTCTATCTCACGCTGCTTTTCCAGCGTAAGGTTCACCGTATCGTTCATTGTCCGGCTTGCGTTCAGAAGCAGGCGGGTGCTCTCTTCCAGATGCTGGAAATTCTGGGTATAAACGCCCTGTGACTCACATGCCTGCTTCAGAGATCTTCCAAGACTTTCAAAATCAGCGCTCATGGCATCGGCCATCCGATCCATAAACTGCTGTACAATCTGTTCCACTCCCCTGGTCTGCTCTCTGGCATTTCCTTTCATGATTTCCGATATGGATTTCAGTAAAGTTACCATATTTGCCTGATAGATCAGCATCGCATTTATATTTTCGTCCATGATATCCACGGACGGCGCTGCATACTCATAGAAAGCAGCCTGAAAATCCGAAAGCTTTTCGTAGGCGTCCGCCATAATGCTCCGGTATACAAAGGTAAATACCAAAGAAAAGAAAATACCGTAAACGGATGTGTGGAACGCCACCTTCATGCCGTCTAACAGAGGCCCGATATTATCCGATATTGTAAAAATATCGTTGCCGGAAAAGGAACTAAGGCCCAGAGTCAGTCCCAGAAAGGTGCCGAGAATGCCAAGTCCTGTCAGGGTGCCGGAAACGGCGGAATTAAAATAAGTACGTCCTGCCTGATTCAGCAGGTCTTCATTTATGTAGTCTTCCATCGGGCAGGTATTTTTGATAATGCCCTTTGAGGTGGTATGGGCGGCAATCCAGTTCTGGTATTTGCCGAACTGCTCGTTCAGAATCGGGCTGGGAAAAATATCCCTCTTCTCCGCATATTCCGTCCACAGATTTTTCCGGCTGAGTTCATGCTTGCTCTTCATCTCCTGCGCAGCAAATGTCAGCGCGTCTGTAACCCTGTTCAGCCGGGAAAAGCCGGAAAAAGATATAAGGAACAGTATTCCGATAATCAGCAGGAATCCTACATTGATCCACAGATTGCTCATAGAAACGGTTTCCCCGGTAAATATACCGTTGATGTAAAGGATAAATCCAAACATCAGGACGTAAAGTACAGCGAGAATATAATATAGTTTATTTTTCATGATAGACCTCCTTTGTGCGTCATGCATTTACTTTAACATATTTTTTTTGAACTAACAATGCGCATGAAAGAATCTTTATGAAATTTTAAATTTCGGATTATTTTTAATGAAAATTGTATACAATTTTAAACTTTCTTAAGAATTTGCCTTGCATAATACTCCGGATTTCGATATAATTTATAACTGCATGATATTAAAGCGGTGCAGAATCATCCCGGGTTCCCGCAAAATGTAATAATTGTTGAAATACCATTTTTAGGAGGCAAATGATAAATGAACATTGGAATTTTAAAAGATATTAAAAAGGGGGAAAACCGTGTGATTGCCACACCGGGCGAGGTGGCAACGCTTACGGCTGACGGATGTACGGTCAAGGGTCAGAAAAAGGCCGGTGAAAAGGCCGGATTTGAGGATGCTGCCTACGAAGCTGCCGGCGCAGTTATGGTGGATTCTGCGGAGGAAATTTATGCTTCCTGTGATCTGGTGGCGAAGGTAAAGGAGTTTGAGCCGGATGAATTCGGCCTTCTGAGAGAAGGACAGATTGTCTTTACCTGCATTCATCCTGCAGCCCATCCGGAAGAGGTGCAGGCATTACTGGATCGGAAGGTGATTGCATTTACAGCAGAGGACTCTCACCGCTATGGTTCTCCTAACTGCGAGGCTGCCGGAAAGCAGGGCGCGCTGTTCGGACTGGAGTCCATGCTGACCATTCACGGCGGCAAAGGAAAATTTGTAAGCGGCTTAGGCGGAGCGCCTGGTATCAAGGCGCTTATTCTCGGAGGCGGCGTTGTCGGGCAGGCCGCTCTCTCCGTCCTTCATGCCCTGGGCGCGTGGTGTACGGTTCTGGACATTCATATCGGAACGCTGCGCTCCATCAGCAGACAGTACCATGAGCAGGTAAACACGATGATTTCCACTAAGGAAAATATCAAAAAGCTGCTTCCGGAGACAGATCTGGTACTGAACTGTGTAAAATGGCCCAAGGGCTGTACGGATTATCTGATCGACCGTTCTATGCTAAAGCTGATGGAAAAAGGCTCCGTCATCGTCGATATCAGCAATGACGATCAGGGAGCCATCGAGTCTTTCCATGAGACGACCCATGAGAATCCGCGTTATGTGGAGGAAGGCATTGTCCATTTCTGCGTAAGCAACATCCCGGGAGCCATTGCGAACTCCACTTCTATTGCCTATGCCGCATCCGTACTGCCCCATTTCCGCAGTCTTGCAAAAAACGGGGTAACAGAGGCCTGCGTGCGCGACGGCTTTCTGAGGAGAAGCATGACGGTCTATAAAGGCTATCTGACTCATGAGGAAACCAGTGCCCTGCAGAATCGTCCGTGGATTCGTCCGGAGGAAATTCTAGGCATTGCAGACAGGAATCTGGATCAGGCTCCGCCCGCTACCGTGACCCGTTCAGATAACTACATCCGGCTTTAAAGACAGATGCAGTTACAGAGAAATCCGTAAATACCGGAGCCCTCTGAATGCAATATATTTTAACAAAGGAGGACTTTCATAATATGGAAGCAGAAATTATTAACATGGGCTTTATCTCCATCATCCCGGCTATTATCGCTATCGTGCTTTCGTTCGTTACGAGAAATACGATTGTGTCTCTGGTAGTGGCATGTATTACCGGAACCCTGCTGGCGGGAGAGGGGCTGCTCGGGTTCCCGACGCTTTTAAAGAACAGTCTTGGGACGACCAGCTTTTCCTGGGTTATGCTGTTGAATACTTTTATTGCAATTATTGTGGCATATTTCCAGAAGACAGGAGCGATTCAAAGCTTTTCACAGATGATTCACGATAAGAATCTGAGCCGCCGGGGCGCGCAGCTTATGGCATGGGTGCTTGGGATCTTTGTATACTTCAGCGACTCCTTCAGCCCTCTGTTTGTGGGAACTACCATGAGAAGCATTACTGACAAGGCAAAGATTTCCCGGGAAAAGCTTGCTTATATTGCAGATTCCACTTCTGCTCCTGTCAGCGTGCTGGTGCCGATTACCGGATGGGCGGCATATTTAAGCGGTCTGGCAGTGGGCATCGGCTGTATCGTTACTGAGGAGGATGGCTCCGCTCTCTTCCTTCGGGCAGTTCCGTTTAATTTCTATGCGATTCTGGCGGTTCTTATGGTGGGACTGGTTGGCTCCGGAATCATTAAAGATTTTGGTCCTATGGCAAAGGCAGAAAAACGTGCGCTGGAGGAAGGCAAGGTACTCCGTGACGGCGCGGTTCCGCTGATTGGCAAGGAGCTGACCGAGATGAAGGCGCATGAAGGAATCCGGCCGCGCATCTTTTTAAACTTCCTGTTTCCGGTACTGATGATTATTACCATTGCACTGGGGACTTACATAACCATGGGCTCCGCCAAGACGATGGAAGCGTTTCTGTTCGTTATTATTTTTATGACGATCAGTATGCTGGTTCAGGGAATTCCGTTCCGGGAGATTATGGATACGCTGACTGACGGCATCAAAGGAGCAGTTCCGGCTGTCACGCTTCTGGCGCTGGCATATTCCATCAATGCTCTCAGCAAATCCATGGGAACCGCTAACTATATTGTATCCTTAAGTGAAGATTTCCTGACGCCTGCGCTTCTTCCTGCGATTATTTTTGTTATATCCGCAATTATGGCATTTGCGACCGGATCTTCCTGGGGAACCTTTGCAATTTGTATGCCGATTGCGTTGCCGCTGGCGTTTGCGTTTACCGGAAACACGTTATCTACGTTGGTATATGCCTGCTTTGCAGCCGTGGCGGGAGGAGGCGTATTCGGCGACCACTGCTCTCCTCTTTCAGACACTACCGTACTGTCGTCAACCGGAGCGGCGGCCGACCACATTGATCATGTGCAGACGCAGCTTCCCTATGCGCTTTGCTGCGGAATGCTGTCCGTTGCGCTGTATCTGATCATCGGTTTTGTATTTATTTAATATAAGGAAAATTTACAGACAATAAGATAAAAGCCGTCACAGAATGCAGGACTTCTT
>VSNE01000193.1 GCA_009774155.1 Lachnospiraceae bacterium | reverse complement strand
TAGCTATTTTTTGAAAGTTGTGTATAAGCAATTCCCCGGGTTGGCGGTTCTGTGGATAAAACTGCGGAAACCCAAGAGTGTTCTTTCTTGTATTCTACCAGCCTTTCCATTATAATAGAGCATATCACACACTGCAGGACTGCTTCTTGGTCTTTATGCAGTAACGGCTGCCGGGCCGGGCAGCTTACGATTATAAATCAGGAGGATTTTCCTATGCATTTTAAAACAGCAGAAGAGGACAAAACCAATCACCGTTACAGCGGAGTTCTCGCCCACCCGACCTCTTTCCCGTCCCCGTACGGAATCGGAGACATGGGCCAGGGCGCCTATGATTTTATTGACTTTCTGTCCGCGGCAGGACAGCATCTGTGGCAGGTCCTTCCCCTTGGTCCTACGACGATTGGCGACTCTCCGTATCAGGGATTTTCCGTATTCGCAGGACAGCCCCTGTTGATAAGTCCGGATCTTCTGAAAAAGGAAAAATTGCTGACAGAAGAGGATTTAAAAGATATTCCGGATTTTAATCCCGATCAGGTTGATTACGGAGCAGTCCTGACCTATAAAGCAAAGCTTTTCAAACAGGCGTACGCTCATTTCCGCCATACGGCAGATAAAAACCTGCTGGAGGAATACGACGCATTCTGCAGCAGCAACGAAGTCTGGCTTGATGATTATTGTCTGTTTATGGCAGGAAAGGACTACCACGAGGGTCTTCCTTGGTATGAATGGGAGGACAGTCTTTTAGATCCGGACAGCCTGGAACGTAAGGAATGGATGGAGGTTCTGAAGGAAAAAGTAAACTATTATAAATTTATTCAGTTTCTTTTCTTCAGCCAGTGGTATGATCTGAAAGAATATGCCAACAAAAAAGGGATCGCCATTATCGGAGATATTCCGATCTTCCCGTGCTGGGACAGCGCGGATGTATGGGCAAACAAAAAAATGTTCCGGCTGGACCCGAAAGGCTATCCTCTGGAGGTGGCCGGAGTTCCGCCCGATTATTTCAGCGCTACCGGACAGCTTTGGGGAAATCCCCTGTATGACTGGGAGGCACACAAGGAGGACGGATACCGATGGTGGATCGAACGAATCCGCAACCAGCTTGACCAGGTGGACTATGTGCGTATTGACCACTTCCGCGGATTTGAGGCCTACTGGGCCGTTCCCTATGGAGAGGAGACGGCTCTGAACGGCAAATGGAAAAAAGGCCCTGGAGAGGATCTGTTTCTTGCCGTCAAGCAGGCGCTGGGCGGAGAACTTCGTTTCTTTGCAGAGGATCTGGGCGTTATTACCCCGGAGGTGGAACGTCTGCGGGATATGTTCGAGTTCCCCGGCATGAAAGTGCTGCAGTTCGGTTTTGACGGGGACGGTGAAAGCACCTTCCTTCCGCACCAGTTAGATACCCGGAACTGTATCTGCTATACCGGAACTCATGACAATGATACGAGCTGCGGATGGTACGCCAATACTTCCGAAAAAAACCGCGACAAGATCCGCCGTTATATGAACACGGACGGCAGCAGCGTAAGCTGGGATTTTATCCGCATTTGTCTCGGTACGATTGCAAAGTATGCAATTTTCCCGGTTCAGGATCTTTTAAAGCTGGGATCGGATGCCCGCATGAATATACCGGGAAGTCCGACGGGCAACTGGTCCTTCCGTTTCCGCGCCGGACTTCTGGATGAGGGCATGGCAAAAGGGCTGAAACAGATGACTGAACTTTTTGGCCGTTTTGGTTAATAACAAGTTGAAAAGAGGGTTCTACATATGATACGTTTTATTCTTGTTACCCTGACTCTTCTGCTCTACCTGATTCTCGGAATCCCGGTGCTGCTGATTGAATGGGGCATCAGCAAATGGAACCCGCATTTCCGCGATATTAGCTGCCTGCGCATGGTGCAGGCAGCTTTTAAGCTGATTTTATGGCTTACAGGCGCTGATATCACTTACATTGGAAGGGAAAATATACCAAAGGATCAGGCAGTTCTTTATATTTCCAATCACAACAGCTACTTTGACATTCTGCTGACCTACTCCCAGTGCCCCGGACTGACCGGATATGTGGCCAAAGCGGAAATGCTGAAGGCTCCGCTTCTGAGGGACTGGATGAAGCGGCTCTACTGCCTGTTTCTGGATCGCTCCAATATCCGCGCCGGTATGCAGACTATTTTAACGGGCATTGAATATATTAAAAAGGGAATCTCCATCTTCATCTTTCCGGAAGGAACCAGAAGCAAGGATGGAAAAATGCAGCCCTTTAAAGAAGGAAGCATGAAGGTGGCTTCCAAGACCGGATGCCCGATTATCCCCATCGCTATTACCGGCTCCGCAGAAATCTGGGAAAACCATATGCCGAAGATAAAACCCTGCAGGGTTATCGTGGAATACGGAGCGCCGATCCGGCCAAAGGAGCTGACGAAGGATGAGCAGAAATTTCTCGGCTCCTATACTCAGCAGAAAATTCAGGAAATGCTGAATCAGCATCAGATATTATAAAGCTTATATTTGGGAGGCATCTATGAAAATTGTTGTACTTGCAGGCGGTATCAGTACAGAACGCGACGTATCGCTGAGCAGTGGAAGAGGTATCTATCATGCATTGAAGTCCAACGGGCATCAGGTCATTTTATTGGATGTATTTTTAGGACTTCCGGATGCAAAGGGCCGTCTGGAGGATCTGTTTGAGGCAGATATTGACTGGTCTGCATCTATCCGGGACGTTTCTAAAAAGGTTCCGGACATCGAACAGGTCAAAGCGCTCCGGCCAGACTGCAAAAGCCTTCTGGGTCCCAATGTTCTGGAACTGTGCAGTCTGTGCGACATTGTATTTTTAGGGCTTCATGGTTCCAACGGAGAGGACGGAAGAATTCAGGCTCTCTTTGATCTGACAGGAATCCGTTATACCGGAACCGGGCATACAAGCAGCGCCCTGAGTATGGACAAAAATATTACCAAGCAGATGTTCAAGGGCCGCGGCATTCCGACTCCTCCCAGCATTACCATAAAGAAGGGGGAATCCTTCGAGCTTCCCGAAAGCATCGGTTTCCCGTGCATGGTCAAGACCTGCTGCGGCGGTTCCTCTGTGGGCGTTTACCGCGTGGAGGATGTATTTTGTCTGGAGGAGGCGCTTCGACAGGCTTTTTCCTATGAAAACCAGGCGCTGATTGAGCGCTGTATCATCGGAAGGGAATTTTCCGTCGCGGTTGTGGAGGGCAGGGCCCTGCCGATTATTGAAATTGCTCCTCTGGTTGGATTTTATGATTATAAAAATAAATACCAGGCAGGCAGTACCATAGAAACCTGTCCGGCAGATCTGCCGGCAAACCTGACCGCACGTATGCAGAAGCATGCCGAGGAAGCATGCGCGGCTGTGGGCATCGAAGGCTATGCCCGCGTGGATTTTATGCTGGATGAGCGTTCCGGCGAAGATTATGCACTGGAGGTCAACACCCTTCCCGGCATGACCCCGACCAGCCTGATGCCTCAGGAGGCTGCCGCCGTCGGCTGCTCCTATGAGCAGCTCTGCGAATGGATTATACAGGTATCGTTGAAAAAGTACGAGTAGGAGGCTTTTCTTTTTATGAAACATTTCACACTGGAACAGTTTGCGGATGCCTGCGGCGGAACCTATTACGGGCCGGCAGAACTATTGAAAAAAGAAATACACAGCGTCACAATTGACAGCCGCAGGATAGAAAAGGATACACTTTTTATAGCAATCGTCGGAGAACGGGCGGACGGACACAGGTTTATCCCGGATATCTATGCCGGCGGCGCTCTCTGCGCAGTCAGCCAGCAGAAGCTTGCCAATCCTTCCGGGCCGTATATTCTTGTGGAGAATACTCTTCAGGCATTAAAGGACGGAGCCGAAGCCTATCGCCGGACATTGGACATTCCGGTTATCGGAATCACCGGAAGCGTAGGCAAGACCAGCACCAAGGAAATGATTGCCTCCGTATTAAGCCGGAAATACAGCGTCCTGAAAACTCCCGGGAATTACAATAATGAAATCGGCCTTCCTCTGACTCTCTTTATGATTGATACCTGCCATGAAGCGGCGGTTCTGGAAATGGGAATGAATCATTTCGGAGAAATGCGCCGTTTAAGCAGAATGGCGCGCCCTACTCACTGTATCTTTACAAATATAGGAGTCGCTCATCTGGAATTTTTAGGTTCCAGAGACGGTATTTTAAAAGCCAAGACCGAGATGCTTGACTATGCGGCAGAAGATGCCCGGATCTTTATCAACGGGGACGATGATAAACTGATTACATTAAAGGACAGAGCCGTCTCCTTCGGGATGGAATCCTCCAACCAAATCTATGCGGATCAGATTGAAAATCTGGGCCTCAATGGTATCCGGTGCCGGATACACGCACAGGGGCAGAGCATAGAGGTCACAATTCCTCTCCCCGGCATGCATATGGTCTACAATGCCATGGCGGGCGTCTGCGCGGGGCTTTCCCTGGGGCTTTCCCCGGAACAGATCAAAACAGGAATCGAGGGCCTAAAGCCGCTTGGCGGGCGCAGCAACATCCTCCATACAGAGCGCTATACACTGTTAGATGACTGCTATAACGCAAATCCTGTATCTATGTGCACCATGCTGGATGTCCTGGATTTTGCCGCAACCAGAAAGGTTGCCATCTTGGGGGATATGGGCGAGCTGGGCGCGGAAGAGAAGGAAATGCACGCTTCCGTGGGAGAACATCTTAAAGGTCTTCATATCGATATGGTCATCACAATCGGAACGCTCAGCGAAGCACTCCATCAGGCTGCCGTAAAATCGGCCCCTCAGTCCAGATGCGTGCATTTTGCAGATCTGGACAGCTTTTTTGCACAATCCGGAGAGCTTTTGAGGGACGGCGATTCGATTCTGGTCAAGGCTTCCCATTATATGGACTTTGAGCAGATTGTCAGGGCTCTGTCATCTTAAGCTTCCCCGATGTATTTTGCAATGAATGGTTCCATCTCCGTCCTCTCCCGGTTCAGGACAAATGCCAGCTCGCCGTAGAGAGCCTCTTCCGCCAGCTTCAGATATCGTTCATCCATTGCCGACACCTTCTTTCCCTGGGACAGGCGCTCCTGTTTCCTTAAATACAAAGTTTTAATGACGGCAACCCACTGCCGATAGTCACAGGAATTCAGCGCCTGCTTGTAGCACTCCTCCCGCAGCTTTTCACTGCTGACCCAGACCTCTGGAATTTCACAGATTTCATCCAGAAGAGTTTTTGCCTCATGCTCCGTAATCAGCCTTCTGGCGTTGGCATTCTTTTTTTCCACCGGAAAATAGACCCGGCTCCCCTTCGTATTCAGGGGCGCCAGCACATAGTATAGTTTCTTTTTGTCTATTCCGGCAATATTCAGATACGTAATATCCTCGACCCTGCACACTCCGTTTCTTCCATACATAATATATTCACCTTTTTCAAACATAGCGGTTCCTCCTTCCGGAATAACATCCATCGACAAAAAAGAACCTGACACTTTGATCAAATAAGTGTCAGTTCTCTTGTGTTTTTTGCTCTAAAACCATATACTCTCAAATATTTATCTGCAATAT
>VSNE01000192.1 GCA_009774155.1 Lachnospiraceae bacterium | reverse complement strand
ATCTGCATCTCGTTGAGCTTTGCTTTGCCGAGGCTCTCGAGGGCCGCTTCCTCGTCCCCGTAGGCGGCAAGAAGCTTGAAATCCGCATCCAGAATGTCCTGTGCCTGGTCGAGGGAGATTCTGCCGTGCCGGTTGTAGGTCTCGCGGGCATCCCTGACCGCCTTCAGCTTGGACTGGTATTTATCCATCTCGGAGTTCAGATCGGAGAGGATGTCTTTTTCGGCTTCTTTTTGGGATTGGTCGGAGGAAGCTTTATCGCCGGATTTGGCCGTATTGGGCGCCGGTGAGTCAAGCTCAAATGTGACGCCGGAAAATTTATTTACGGAGCCTAACAATTCGTTGTATCTGGATTTCAGCGCTTCCTCATAGTTTCCGCCGTGGAAGGCTGACATAGATTCGGCATAGTCCGCTGCAGAAGCGGCCAGGGAGGCAGAAGTGGTGTCTCCATATGCGGCTGCAAGCCTTTTTAATTGTTCTATTTTTTGTTCCGTGCTAAATCCCACATTGCTGTAAGCGATTTCCGCGGCAGCCAGGGCATAAACGGCCTTCTGGGCGGCAGCTCCGGCCTCCCCCTCGCTGAAAAGAGAGAGGTATGCTTCGTCGGCCGCATTTGCCAATGACAGGTTCTGTCTGGCGGCTTCGCCGATCACCTGCGCGGCTTCCTCCGTGATTATGCTGTCCGCGTTTACGATGCCCTGCAGCTCCAGCTGTGAGACAATCTGTTCCCTTGTATCGGAGCTTAGACCGTCCAGTGCGTTTCCCTGTATGATGAATTCCGTCGCCAGCCTGTGAAATGCGTCCTGCATTTCTTCCGCCGTAGTGGAAGAGGAGGAGGCCAGCCTTTCAAATTCATCGAATGAGGAGCAGGTTTCCCCGAATTCCTTCCGCAGGTTTTCGATATCGGAAATATTGAAAGTAAAGCCGGCTCCGTCTGCCGTATCCCGGCAGAAATCCTGATAGAGGGACTGAAGGGAGGAGAGGGACTTCATTGCTTTGGAAAGGGTTTCCGGACTGAAGGAGGACGGTTCTATGTCGCCTAACCTGGCTTCCATATATTTTTGCTTTGCCTCGGCAGCGCTGTCCGCGGATTCCGCAATTTTATTCCACCGGTCAATTTCCCCGGAGGTGTCAATGCCCAGCTCGGTGAAGATCTCCTCCATGTTGCTTTGGGATTCCTTAAACTGTCCTACGGAGTTCTGCACGGCTTCTTTATACTTCGCCTTATAATCTTCATCCACCTCAAAACCAAGATTCAGCCGATAATAAGCGATATCCTCCTCGCTGCCTTCTTTTCCCATGGCTTCTGCGATCTGCCGGAGCATGCCGTCTATTGCATTCTGGTTCTGCTCTGCCAGGTCCGCAGGATTGAGCTCCAGCAATTGCTGGTAAGCCGCCGCAACAGACTGTCTGTCCTCATTACTTAGCTGTGTGAGCGGAAGGATCACATGATCCGTCAGCCAGGAGGAGGGGTCGGTCTCGCCCATCTCTTCCTGAACGCTGTAGTCCAGGCTGGATACAAAATGAACCGCAAAATCCTGAATCTCTTCCCCGAAGGCTCCGTCTGCCAGCTTCTGGAAGCTTCCTTTGGACTTCATGGTGGCTGCCAGCGCGGGGCGCAGACTGTTCCAGTCTGATTCCGCGTCCTGCTGTTTGGACAGGCTTTCAAACGATGCCTCGTTTATTTCATCCTGGATAAGTGAGATGGATTCTTCGGCATGTTCCTTCATCGCTTCCTGCAGGTTTGAAATCTGTTCTTTCACATGCTCCGGCAATAAATTTGTATTGACAGAGACATCAAATGTTCCTTCGCTGTCCATATCGATGATTTTTGACGGATCAAGCGTCTCCCCGGTGTCCATTCGGTCTTCTGGTTCCAGTGACTGATAAAATGTCTGAAGGGAGTCGGATAGGGAATTGTAGTATTTTATTCCGGCGCTGCTTCTTGTATTTCCTTCCAGCTTGATAATGCCGTCGGAAAAAGCTGTGTCACTGTCTGACATTTTCCCTAATTCCCGGAGCGGTTCCTTCGATTCTTCGGATACGGTCTTATACTTCTCCGCGGCCTCCCTGGCCTCTGCGGCCCTGGCTTTTACCCCGTCAAACAGGCTGTCCACATCCTGGGATATTTTGTAGTTGTTTATGTCCTCTTCCATCTTCAAAAGCTCAGCCAGATCTTCCGCGGCGGTTTTTCCGTTCTGCCCGAGGGAAAGGATCGCATTGCCTTCCTCATCCAGTCCGCTCTGAAGTGTGGGAAACGCTTCCGCCAGCTGGTTGGAGATATCCAGGAAGGTTTGGTAGTCCTCTTCGGACAGGGATTCATTGACATACTGGTTGTTTTCTTTTTTTACACCCTTGCTTAACCTGTCATAGGAGTCTGCCAGTTCGTCTGCGGTTTTCCGGTGGGATTCCAGTTCTTTGGCTGCCGAGGCATGCTTGTCCTTTAATTCGTCCGCTAATTTAATGGCATTTTCATTGGCATGGATATAATTGTCAATGCCTTTGACAACTGCCTGAATTGCGGCGGAAAACAGCAGCATAACTCCGGCGTTCAGGGCAGTGTTGAATAAGGCAGCTTTGACGGCTGCAAAAGTGTACATCTGTCCGGTCTGCTCCAGATGGGCTCTTAAGCCGTTTACGGATGCAGCCTGATTTCTGATGGTGCCGTTTCCATTATCCAGTGTCTGGAAATAGGAGAGCAAGCGTTCATCGCAGCCGCCGATAGCTTGAGCGATTCCGTTCCAATTAACTGTGTTATTAGTATCTATATAACCGGTGATATTTTCTAACTGTCTGAAGGTTTGTATTGTATCTGCATATGAATCAACATCTACCTTTAATCCATTAAACATTCCCCCGGGCTGTAGCCCATTATTAGAAACCTGTGCGACCAGAGCTTCTAAAACAATTCATATAACTTCCAATTATAGAAATTGTATGGTATAATCAAAACAATATAATAAACAGGAGTGATTGGTATGGGAGATACTGTAAAAATATGTGAAAAATGTGGCAGGATCTATGGTTCATGTGATAAAGATTCTATGATTCATAGAGGAAATAATTGTGGTGGCAACCTGATAGACACAGGGCTGGTACGCGATGAGTTTATAGTCATTGATCAGGTTTCTTCAGACAGAAAATTTCTAGACGCTATGATAGAGCTTAAAAAAAAGGACATTATAGAATACAATCTTAAAATGTCCCAATTCAAGGCCCAGACAGCCCAGCAGAACCAGGCGGTAAGCCGATCGTCAAGTACGCTCAGATGTCCTCAGTGCGGTTCCACAAATGTTTCAACAGGGGCAAGGGGCTACAGTATGCTTACCGGCTTTGCCGGGGCAGGGAAAACCGTGAACCGCTGCGGAAGGTGCGGCTACAAGTGGAAGCCCCATGGAAACTATACGTGATAAAGAAGCAAGATAAAAAAGGCGCTGCTCAGCGTCTTTTTTTGCCAAAATACCTGCCGTTTGAATCCGGGAACGGAGGCTTTTGTCCTGTTTTTCTTACGCCCGTTTTTGGAAGCCGGGTGATAAGAGGGCACAGATGCCCGCTATTTCTGACGCGCCGCATAGCTGCGGTGAACTTTTTTTCCTGCCACGCTCAATGACAGGCTGCTGACCATGCCTTCGCGGGTATTTTATCATACCTGCGCCCTCCTGGTGGCCGATGGGAGCGGCACTTGCTCAGACAGAGCAGTACGCCTCTCTGCAAGTAAAGTCATCATGCTACATTACGAGTCACATGAGCTGTTCTTGTCCTTGTCCGGCCCTCGCGGAATCCGGAGGCTGTGCAGTTCACGCACAGTCCTATCAGAGGTCTGCGGCGCAGCCGTCCGCAGTTGATGTTGCCAATATACCCTCCTATATATTTTTGGTATATAGTTCTTAGTGTTTTACACAAGGATTCCCACCTCGTCACGGGGTATATATTGGGCCCCGCACAGTTTTGCGTCTGTTTTATTTTGCTGACCCAAGTTTTTTGCGCCCAGAAAGCCTCCGCCGATGGTGGCCAGCGTATTCAGGGCGCCGAATTTTTCAATGAGGTTATCCAGGGCGGATACGCCGGCAGTTCCGAGATCGGTAAAGAATTTCGGCAGGTTGTCGGAGAATATCGTGTTGGAAAGGGACTGGAAGGCAGCCTGGAATTGTGTGGTCTTTGCCTGCATAGAATTCATCCAGTCCTCCTGGGCTTTATAAGCGGAGCCGGAAGAGCTGGCCGCGGCTTCATAAGCCTTCTGCACCTGTCCTGACTGGAAGGAACGGATCAGGGCGTCGCCCTGCTTTTGGTTCTGGCTGCCAAAAAGCAGATCCGATAAAGCAGCCTGCTTTTTGGAAGAAAGCGTGCCGTATACATCAGAGATTTCCTCCATGATTTTATAATAGCTTTTCAGTTGATCAGGATTGTCAAAAATATCTACATTTCCATATGTAAGCCTGAGGACCTGGCTCTGAATTTTCTGTACGGAATCTGCAGAGAGGTCTGCTTCTTCGCCCATTGCTTCCAGTTCGTCCTTCATACCCCGGATGCGCATTGCCCCGATTTTCAGAAAGTCGCCGAATTCGCCTGCATTCTGCGTGATTTCGGCTCCTCCTGCGAGCATGGCAAGCGTCTGGTGCATGTCTGCCCCCGCAGCCGCCATGGCCGAGGCTGCTCTTTGAAGTCCGTCTCCTAAATCTCCGGAAGAGACGGCGAATTCCTTTCCCAGCTTATTCAGGGGATCGATTACGGTCACAGCATCGGATGCCCGGATACGGAATGCTTCCATGGCAGCCGCAAGGTCTGTCACTGCCGCGGTGTCACTGATGTCCGCGGTATTGGCGTAGACAGAGCCGATCTTTGCCAATGCTTCCGACTGATCCAGGCTGAACCCCTGCCCGGCCCATTGGGCAGACTGTGCAATCAGGCTGGAAATCGATCTGCCCAGCTCTTTTGAATTTTCAATAGAAGTCTTTAAAAACGCCTGGTATCTTTCATCCGTCTGGTCGGTTATCTTATAAAGCTCCTCCATTGCGTCGTGGATGTCGCACATCTCCTGATACATTTCTTCTGTATAAGTTAATATATCTTCAATAGAAACAGAATCCCCCCATTTGTTAAAGCTGAATTCGGTATTTTTCTGATCTGCCTGCCTGGACGGCGCATTCATGCTGTCGATGACAGCCTGCAATTTACTCCACTGGCCGGCAGACAGGCTTTCATTCATATTTTCCAGAAGGGAGGCATATTCGTTTTTAAAATCGATTAACTGCCGGGTAAGGGCTTTGATTTCTGATTTGGTTTTTGCTGTGTCAGGGTCCGGGGCTTTAAGCTTGATGGAACTTATTTTGCCGGAAATTTCGGGAATGTCCACATGATTGATTTTTATTTTCAGATCGTCAAGCTCTGACAAAAGCTTTTTCAGGCCGGCATTTATCATCTGCTTTGATTTTGGCACGTCAATACCAACTGTAATGTTGTGTTCTGTATTTGGTTTTTCCATTTTACAATCATCCTTTATTTTTATAATAGAACTTATGTTTGACCAACCCGTTGCCCTGCTGTTTACAGGGCGCAGGTTTATCAGGGAAAACCGCCGGGGATAACGCCGGATATATGGCATATGGGTTATCCCCGTGGTTTGTTTCTA
>VSNE01000191.1 GCA_009774155.1 Lachnospiraceae bacterium | reverse complement strand
GCCCAATAGGCTTCCAATTAGCTATTTCAGAGAAATCAAGATTATCCGTCTGCAAAAAATAGCATTCCTCATATGTAATACCGACTTTATTTACGGTATCACGCAGCAGCATCAGATCCTCCGCGGTATGAATCCGGTATGGATTGTCCATGGTACCCATTCCCTCAAATAATCCGTCTTTTTCCGCTGATGTACACATCGGACAGCACATTCCTGCTAATATAAGCGCTATCATCAATGCTTTTATTAATCCATGAAATTTTCTCATTGGTTTCCTCCGATTTGCCGCTTCAGCAATACTGCCCTGGCCATTTTATCTATCCTGCTGTAATACTCCCTGCTGTCAATGCTCCAGTATTCCTCCAGCATTTTTTCAAATTCCCTGTCGTGCAAAGCCGCTTTCCGGTGATAATAGATATCTATTTCATTCAGAGTCTTATGATACTCTGCGGAGTCTGCATCCTTCAAAAGATGCAGATTGGAAACTGACAAAAGCTTAAGCTCCTGATTTCTTCTGTATTCTTTACAGAAATGATAAGCGTTCAGATATGCCTCGTCCGCTGCCTCCCGGGAGAACTCAACAGTTCCGGAAATACTGAGGGGCAGCATTTCAATATGTATGGTTTTTCCGCGGTATCTGCCCGCGGCCGGATAGGTATCGGGCACCTGATAGTCGGCGCTGAGCGGTTCGTTCAGACAAGCGTCAGGAAGCAGAGCTTCCAGTTCTTCTATCAGCTCCCCGCTTCCAATTGGAGTGGTGAATATATTATCTGTATGATTTCCAAAATATTGAAGCGGAAGCTCCTTGTTTTCAAAGTAAGCATGACAGATAATATTAACGACATCATTTTCCTTCAGGCAGATTCTCTCCTCCGTAAGAGGAAGCGCCTGATAATTCCCATACAGTCTCCGGGCGGTCTCCCTTTGCACCAGAGCGTTATCCGGTTCACAACTTTCCAAGTAATCGGTAATCTCCTCTGTACTGTGCATCATTATCCTGCTGTCTGTCTCCTGATACTCCGGAAAATCGGACAGAGAATATCCCTCAAAGCTGTCTGCTTTATCCAAAGGGTAGTATGCGATTTCCCACTGGCCGGACTGAACCGTTCTTCGTTCGCCGATAAAATAATATTTTTTCAGGCAGTCCAGGATTTCCGTTTCATCCTCTCCGTAGTATGGTATAAAGTAGACAAGCCCTTTATCTGCCAGTCCGCCAGTCCGGTCAATAAAATCATCATATTGATAAGGCAGCTTGCCAAACAGCTCCTGAGTGGAAATAAGCCGGATTGTATTTCCGCTGTCATTGATCGAAGCATCGTCATATACCTCTCTTATTTTCCCGGATGAATCCCATCTCAGACGGTAGCGGAACGTATTGCCGTTAAGCTGAACACCGGCTATCTCAGTACCCGCATTGAAAATCTGAATGGATGAATCGTATCCGGCCTCCTTCAGCATCCGGTTCAAAACCCTGTCAAGTCCCATATACTGTGCGTTGTAGACCAATCCGTCGCCGTAATAATCAGAGTCATAGTCCGTCTGTAAAATAAATCCGTTTCCTGTATTCAGTCTGGGAAACAATGCATTGGAAAGAGGGTCAATGGAATAAAAGCTCTGGATCAACAGCAGTCCTCCGGCCATCACTGCCGCAGAGCGGGCATACGCGGGATTTATCAATGGATATAAGTACTGATAGGATATAAGTACTGCAATTATAATTACCAGCATAACCGGCAACACCTGATACCGGCATAACGCTGCGGTTCTATAGCTGCAGTTAAAAGCTGCAAATGCCGCCAACGCGCCGGTCAGTCCCAGGACGGGGCTGCCGCCTGCCTTCTCTCCCTCGTTTCTTTTACTCAGACAAAGTATCAAAGAGACAATTAATAACGCTGAAAAAATCCAGGTAAAATTCAGAATAAAAATCTGTTTAAGTATGTGAATAATATAGCCTTTGTTAAAGCCGAATCCATCCGACTGCCGACCCGGGGCATTCAGTATTAAAGAGCTGACAGAGGTATTGCCTCCCCAGATAAACAGACTGCCCTGGTAGATGATATAGCATATATATATAAGAGCGCCGAAGATGCCGACCCATAGCCACCCGCACATACGGAATCTATAAAGGGAGAGCTGCTTTTTCCGCCGGCCCTCAAGCAGCTCCCCTAAGAGCTTTGCGGCAAAGTATCCAAAAGCAGCCACCACGGCCGGCTCCTTGGTCATCAGCATCATAACAAGCCAGAACGCCATCAGAATATATTCTTTCCTGTATTCTGTATACACCATAAAAATAAAGAATAAAAACATGGCATAATCCACATTCACATAAGAAAAGGTTCCACAATACAGAGGCGCCACCGTCAGGATACATGTGGAAAAAAATGCCTGCCTGCATGTCATATCCGTCCAGTAATTGCTTAAAAGACGGTAAATACAAAGGAGTGCGGCAATTGTCATCACCATATTTACAGCAGTTACGCCCAATACGCCCCTGGGAACCAGAAATTCTCCGATTGACCAGAAAAAGGAGGCTCCCAATGCAGGGTGTCCTACCAGTCTGAAGCCGCTCCAGAAGCTTTCCCATGTAAAATCAAAATCTCTGCATGCATTTCCAAGAGCATAATAATATTGCCCGCCATCCCATCGCTGCATTTGTGTAAGCAGCGGAAGCCTTGTGCAGATACAGACAATCATAATCCCCCATTCATATGGAAGCCTTTTTTCTGAAATCATTCCCTGCGCACAGTCAGATGAATTTTTCAGGCGCAGGATTTCAAAAATCTCAAGCATCAGAACGGCGCTCACAGAAATCAGAAGTATTTGGATTGGCGGATTTTTTTCTGCATTCGTACACGCGGCAGCCAGAAATAATGTAAAAAAGCAGCTAATTAATTTTATCTGTCTGATCCAACGGATATATCTGCAGCTCAAGTATCTACCTCTGGAAGTCCTATGCCTTTTACGACTGCTTCGGCATACTTACGGATTGCTCCAAATTCGGGTTTTGTTTTATATAAATGCTCCGCAATTACTTCCATTAATTCCAGATCCTCCGCATGATCCAGATCCAGAATCCCGGTATCATACATAGTAATTACTTCGGAATATCCATCCAGGACTCCTTTTTGAAGCCGGAGATATTCCGGTTTATATGCATATAGGGACGCATTCATATCGAAGACCTCCGGCGCTTCCTGCCTTGCATTAAAATGGGAAGAAATCACTCTGCCATATCCTTTGTCCCCCTTTTTAACCATGTTAAACCAGGGGTTTCTTCTGGCTGCTGTGACGGAGAACGCTACATCGCATTGTGTTTCAGACTGTTTTTGTACCAGATGTTCAATATCCCTGACCGTTCTCAGCGGAGATGTAAGATCCAGATCAATTACCACATCATATTGTTTTTTCCGCATCACTTCCATTCGTTCTACGCAGTCCAGAATAACAGCGATTTTAGGAGCGGAATCCGTGCTTATTTCTTTTCTGCGCTCTAAAAGACAGATTTTTTTATTTTTTAATTCGTCAAACAGCTTCAGAAGCCCCCGGCTGTCAGTATTTACTGCAATATCCGCGTCAATATCCCTGTGCTTGTCCAGAAACAGCTCAATAGCCCCATACGTATAATACGGAAGAGGAATTCCCAGAAATCCGCTGATATTTTTATTTTTAATTCCCTTGGAGCCTGCCCTTCCGCAGATTGTAAATAATATTTTCATCCCATATCTCCCTTTGCCAGCTTTAAAACCTTAAAGGCATGTTCTAAATCATTTTCGCTGCTTTGTTTTTTCAGGATTTGATTCAGAAAATGATCCATTTCCCTTTTCTGGAAATCATTACGCGACTCACGGAAGGAGACTGTCTTACCGGCGTTCTTAAAATAAATGGAGCAGGAAAGCAAATCGCATATAAGAGTGTCATTTTCCATAAATAACTGAAGCTCCCGTATGGGCTTTCTTCCGAAATAATCCAGATGAAGCTCCGCAGTCATATTTTCATATTTTGCAATATACAGCGCAATATCATCGGTATCGATCTCCAGATTGGATACCTTTTCCCGAAAGCTTTTCACCTTCCGGGGAAAGCCGAATAAATAAGTAATATAATCCCACTCATGAATCAGATCTATTGCAACTCCGCCCCCCAGCGCTCTGCGGGCGCTGTAGGTTTTCCGATAGTCGGTTTTGGCCCTCCAGTCCGGAAGATAGCTTGAACTGATGCAGCGTATACTAAATACCTTTGACAGATCCATATTCCTTTTGAGATATTGAATCACCAAATGATATCTCAGCGGACAGGCAACATAGATTATCTGTTCAGGAGACAAACAGAGTCTTTCAATTTCATTCTCCTCAAAGGTCTCATCAGATACTGGTTTTTCAATAAAAAAATGCTTTGATTTATCCCGGACGCTTTTCAAGGTTTCTAGGTGCAGGGAGGTAGGATTAGTAATAAAAATTATGTCGTAATCCTGCGGCATCTCTTCAAAATTGTAGTAAACAGCATTGATAAGACCTGACAGATCAGCGCCTGGCTCACAGGAATGCCCTTTCCTCCTTACACAGTCAACCTTGACCGCCAGCCCCTTTTCAGCGCAAATCTCGTGAAGGTTTTTGATATGACGCTTTGCAATAGATCCAATTCCGATAAAACATACCCTCAGACTACTCATCTGAAAATTCTCCTTCGATTTGATCAATTATTTCAAGTATTTTCAGGTCCTTTTGAAAGCTGTATCTTGGAGTCTCCTTTCCCTCTACGACAGAAAAGAAGTTTATTATTTCGCGAAGATATGCGTCTTCAATAATAGTAGAGCTGTATCCCTCTAATTTATCCACACTGTCATACAGAGAAATCTGCCTGTCCGTTTTTCCTTCGATATCATACTGGAACAACCCGTCCGGAGTTCCGTTCCAATGGATATATGTATTTTCACTGTATATTTCCAGATTGCGCACTGCCTTCCTGCAGACAACATCAATGCATAAGGCCCCCCTATGTCCCTGTTCATGCTCTATTAATACCAGATAGGTGTCCGCATAGCTGATATTTAAGGCCGATGTCCGGCCCTTCACAGCCTTCACATTGCGGATGGGGCCAAATACATCAACTATCCAGGGCAGTTCAACGGCAAAAAGCTCTCTGCAGCCGTTGGTCCGTTTATCACTGATAAAGAAATCATGAAAGGATTCCCATGGATGCCAGTCCGGCAGATATTGTCCAATATGATAGGTGTAGGTATACGGCTCACATCGGCTTCTGACCTTATTCTTCATATACTCCGTTTCTGCTCTGTACATCATTGTTGACGACAGAAACAGGGTGCAGCCGCTGCGCTTCGCCAAATCCATATTTTTTTCATAATCATCCGGAACAAGATTAAGCTCCGTAAAAACATTCACCTGATGTTCCAGACATAATGTGATAATTCCGGCGTGGGAGAGGGGAGCAGTACATATAAAAGCGCAGGAAATGTGATATTGCTCCAAAACAGACGATAAATCGGCACTTGTTTTTATTCCAAACTTCCGTTCAGCATCCCTGCATCTTTCTTCGCTTAAATCGATCCCATAAATGTCTGTTTCTCTATGGATGCTTTGCAGGAGCCGGATACGCCTTTTTCCCATGGAGCCAAGACCAACTACACATACTTTCAACTTATCTACCTTATCC
>VSNE01000190.1 GCA_009774155.1 Lachnospiraceae bacterium | reverse complement strand
ATCCGGCTTCCTTCAGATTCCACCTCACGGTGGACACCCTTGCCTTCGGCTATATCCTTCCCACTACCGGGCGGATTGGGGACTTTAACCCTTAAGAAACGTGCGCCGCCGGGCGCACAAAAATAAGGCCGGGAACCTGTTTTTAGATTCCCGGCCTATGGTTTTACTATGCTGTCCGTTCTGCTTTCAGTTTTTTCACTTCGTCAAGTGGAAGTCCTGCATATTCCGCAATTTTTTCAAGTGTCAAAATCCCATCTGCCAACATTCTCTTTGCAGAATTGATTGCTCCTTCTTTCAATGTCTGATTTCTCATATCTTCCATAGCCCGGCACATAATCTCGATTCCCTCCTTGCTCTCTTTGAAAAATCTCACCCTGTCCGCCAGTGTCCCATAGTACATATCCGCTGCGTCTGTGCAGGAGAAGTCATGCATTAACTTCCCGATTGGCGTATCTCCACGGTAAGCGCCATTTACATACAGTATGTGCGAACCGTCCTCAAATCTTTCCCCGGTTCCTAAAAAGCACCGCTCAATCGGATAGAGCGGCAGCCCTTTTCCCATTACGTCATTCTCTGTGATAAAGATTACCCACGTTTCCGGCAGCTTGTCGAAGTCCTCGCCTTTTTTCAAAAGGTTTGCGTCCATCATGCTTGAGTTGTACCTTGCTCTTTTTCTCCCGGCTCCTTTGTCGGAGCGCTGTACTTCCACATTCAATTTTGCCCCTGTGCTGTCCATAGCCAGGATATCCAACCGCACTGATCGGTTCAGCAGGTTCTCCACAAATACCTGGGTGCGGACGTCCAGCACCTTTAAATCCGATTTTTCCAGTACAATCTGCAGTACTAGTTCTATGCTTGCCGTATCTCCCTCAAAACACTTTGTGAGGAAATCATCATCAAGCAGGCGAAAACCTCTTAGTCTCTGTAAATCTTCCTCATGTTTCTGGTCTATCTGTTCCGTCACTGTCAATCTTCCCACCTGCTTTCCCTCTCGTTTTCGTATCTCCATACTACCATAAGCCTTCCAATTTTACAAGCCGGGAGCCAGCGTATTTCTGAATCCCGGCCTGTTTCCGTTATCGCTTTTTCACATCTGCCGAAAAGGAAGCTTCTTTGACAATAACACCTTTTTGCAAAAAAATTTCTTTGTATAGGGTATCACGCTTTCTCTCCATTCGGCTATATAGTATAGGGGCAAATACTCCCCCTTTTTGTTATTCCTCCCCGGGATAACGTCTAGGGCAAGATTCGCCAGAGTAACTCAAAACTCACTTTCGTGATTTTAGTTACCTGGCATCTTGATGGGGATTCCGCTTCCCCATACCCTCGGTTACTGCACATTTATAAAATGTGCCGGTTTGGCTCCTATTAAAAATAGTTGCAACGTGGCACTTCCTGCCACGGGAAAGGATGAGAAATGGCAAGACCTAAAAAAGAAAAAGAACTGAAGCGTGATAAACATATCATGCTTCGCCTGAACGATACGGAATATGACATTATTGCAGAAAATGCTAGGAACGCAAATCTCCCACTGGCAGAATATGCCCGCAAACTGCTTATGAATAAACGGGTAATTATAAAATATGAGATGGTAGCGGATGTTCCGGAATTGAAAAAATTGATTGCCGAGTTCGGCAAGATTGGCAGTAACCTGAACCAGATCGCCCATTACTTCAATCTGGGAGGCATCCACTCCAGGGAAATGCGGAATACAATCAGACAGTGCATTGCGCAAATCTATGAAATGAAATATGAAGTGGTAAAGATGGCAGGTGATTTTCATAGCAGTACTGAAACACATAACGAGTAAAAATGCCGACTATGGGGCATCACAAAGATACCTGATTTTCCAGCATGACGAACATACCGGCAAACCAATACTGGATGAAAATGGAAACTTTGTACTGCGGGAAGAATATTATCTGGACGGGATAAACTGCAGCCCTTTCACTTTTGACACAGAGTGCAGGGAGCTGAACGCCTATTTCCATAAAAACCAGAATTACAATGAGATCAAATCCCATCATTATATTATCAGCTTCGATCCGAAAGACAGAGAAAAAAGCGGGCTGGACGGAGAACGCGCACAGCAGCTTGGCCTGGAATATGCCGAAAAAAATTTCCCCGGCCATCAGACTTTGGTCTGCACCCACACAGACGGATACAATGGAAGCGGCAACATCCACGTACATATCATTATTAACAGCGTAAGAAAATTCGACGTGGAACGCCAGGAGTTTATGAAGCGCTCCTGTGATTCCCGCGCCGGTTACAAACACCACCTGACTAACGGTTACCTGGCTCACCTGAAGCAGTCTCTTATGGATATGTGCCGCCGTGAAAATCTTAATCAGGTGGAGCTGCTCAGTCCGGCAGAAGAGAAAATCACAGAACGGGAATACCGGGCAAAACGCCGGGGACAGGAAAAACTGGAGCAACTGAATAAACAAATCATTGCCGATGGGGCCGCTCCGCGAAAAACGAGCTTTCAGACACAAAAGCAATTTTTACGGGATGCAATTGACGAAGCCTCACGTAATGCCGGGACACAGGAAGAATTTCAGAAAATACTTTTAGAAAAATACGGAATAACCTTAAAGGAAAGCCGCGGGCGTTTCAGTTATCTCCACCCGGAACGCAATAAAGTAATTACCGGAAGGGCGCTCGGCGCTCACTATGAAAAAGAATATCTTCTGAAGCTGATTATTGAAAACACAAAAGCAGAACACACAAGGGCAGATGCAGCGCCTGATTACGGCAAACCGGATGATACCAGCATAACCATTTTGTTTATAAAATCTGATCTGCGTCTGGTCACAGATTTACAGTCCTGCATAAAAGCCCGGCAGAACTCCTTTTATGCACAGAAAGTAAAGCTTTCTAATCTGAAAGAAATGGCAAAGACGGTTGCCTATATCCAGGAACACGGATATGATACGCGGGATTCCCTGGACAGATCTTTTACCTCAATAAAAGAGCAGGCCGCTTTATCACGAAAGGCATTGAAGGCCACAGAAGAGCAGCTCCGGGAGATTAACGAACAAATCCACTATACCGGGCAGTATCTGGCAAATAAATCTGTATATTCGGAATTTTGCAGCAGCAAAGACAAGGGGAAATTCCGGAAAGAACATTCTTCTGAAATTACCCTTTACGAGACTTCACGAAAATTCTTGAAAGAAAAATCAGATGACGGCAGTCTGCCATCCATGAAGCTTTTAAAAGAGAAGAAAGCGGAACTTCTCAAACAGAAAAAGGCAGAACAGGAGCAATATCACTATTACCGTGATTACCAGAAGGAACTGCATACCGTCTGCTCCAATGTAAATATTATTTTAGGAAAAGAGCCGCCATCCCAGACGGTTTCTGAAAAGGGCAGTCCGTCTCTTAACGGTTCCTCCACATAGCAAAAAGAGAGGAAAATTCCGCCTAAAAAAGCGTAAATCTTCCTCTTTTTTAAGTACAGGGAAGTGTTAACTTCGTCTATCCACATCCTCTGATGCTGCTATCTGCGGCGAAGGCTCTTCCCTGCGTTTTTCAAGCTTCGACTGCTTCTGGCGCAGCCTGGCCAGTACGGATATCCTGCCGGCTTTTTCCCCCGGCGCTCCATTGTTTTGTCTGCCGTCAATCATATTATAGTTCTGTTCCTCGCTGATTTCGGCGCTTCTAAGGTATTCCCCGTTTTCCATATACTTCTGCCAGTTTTCAAGCGGCGTTTCTTCTGCCTTTGTCCGGGCCTCAGTCTGTACTGTTTCCAGCGGATGCAGCCATTCCCGGATCTGCTGTTTCGCATATTCATCAAATCCATGATAGTTAACTTCTTCCACCACTGCTCCGGACGAGTCCAAAACCACATATGCGGCATCAGGGCCATATTCCTTATGCTCCATAAGGAAAAATTCCCGCCCTTCCACCACGATACTGTCTATGGCCAGCCAGTTTCCTTTCTTTCCTTTGATATGATAATTGTCTGTCTCAATCGAAATCAGTGTGCCAGACCTTTCCTCCATAAATGCCTCCATATAAAGAATCATCCCGCCAGCTTTCTGACGGGATGCAGTCATTACAGTTCCTGTTCCAGCTTTGCCGCCTGCTTATCTTCCTGCCCTCCTGCAGCCCTTTCCTGCGCCGCTTTTAATTTTCTAAGCACGGAAGGCCTCCCTATTTCATCTGCCGCACGGGAGGCATCCGGCATCTGATCTGTCAGTGCAGCACATTTCTCCGGACACTCTGCCCCATCCTGGGGGCCCTCGTCCATCTCTAGTGCTTCCGGCAGATCCTTATCGTCCATATTCAGCAATGCATTTAATTTTGACAGACGTTCCATTTTCTCCGCAAGCTCCGCTTCCTGTGCGAATGGCTTTGTGACTTCCATCTTTGCGGTTTCAAGCTGATGCTCCACGTTCTCCAGCTTCTGCGCCACCGTTTCCATTTTCCCGGTCATGCCCTCTAAGACGTTGCTTAACCTCTGCAAATTTCCCAACGGATCAGTGCCAATCTCCACCTCATGGGTGATGCTGCCCTTTAAATTCACCGTAAACTTGGAAAAAAACGAGTCGAAAGAAACGCTCATCTTAAATCCCTGATACTCCCCGATTGTAACCGCCATATTCGGCTGTTTTGCGCTCCGGCACATATCAATCAGTGCTGCCCCGGCTTCCTTTTTGTCCGTATATACCCGGTTGCCGATTTTTATGGAGAAAGTGTCCTTGTTCGGGAATTTATTCTGTGCGTAGGTCTGAATGTCGGCACGATACCCCGCAAGGCGTTCCTTCATGGAAGCAATCTGCACCGGGTAATGCTTCACGATGTTGTCCTCTAATCGGTACTTCTGGCTGGTGTGGTTCGCCTTTAACAGCTTTAGCTTGGATACCTGAATATCCAAATCCATCTTTTCTTTTATGTAGGGATTTCCGGTTGCCAGAGCCTTCACTTCCGCATAGCTGAGAGCCGCTTCGTCTATGTCCTCACAGCTTCTGACCGGAGATTTGCTCGTCATAATCTGCCCGATGAATTTCTGCTTGTTTTCGATGAGCTGCCATGAATAACTGTCGAATGTCCCCTCCGTCACATACCGGAATATTTTTACCTTGTCATTCATGTTGCCCTGTCTTAAAATCCGACCTTCCTGCTGTTCAATGTCGGACGGACGCCAGGGCACATCGAGGTGGTGTAGTGCTATCAATCTGTCCTGTACGTTTGTCCCGGCTCCCATTTTTGCGGTTGAGCCTAATAAAAAACGAACCTGCCCGCTTCTTACTTTTGCAAACAGCTCCGCTTTTCTTGTTTCCGTATTGGCATTATGGATAAATGCTATTTCATGTTCCGGCACTCCCTTCGCCATAAGTTTATCCCTGATGTCCTCATATACGTTGAATGTCCCATCTTCTTTCGGCGTGAATAAATCGCAGAAGATAAGCTGCGCCGACTTCTGCTCTTTTGTCTGCTCCCAAATCGCAAATGCCTTCTCCACACAGGTTGTGGCTTTGGAGTTTTCCTCATCCGGGAGCATATCATTGATGAGCCGCTGGTCTAACGCTAACTTTCTTCCGTCATTGGTGATTTTGAGCATATTATCTCGTGAAGGATCTACTTTAGTGTCTGCTGATTAGGTCTAAATTCTTTGAATTTACTGATTTTTACCCCAATTTCTGGTATAATATTTGCAAGG
>VSNE01000019.1 GCA_009774155.1 Lachnospiraceae bacterium | reverse complement strand
TTCGCATCGCCTGAATCTGTTGTATATTCAGCGGCATTCTGTCCGGGCGCCGTGAAGAGTACGATGAAGGAAGCCCTGAAATTCGGCTGTGACGTATATATTACCGGAGACATTGACCATCATACAGGGATTGATGCAGTGGATCAGGGACTTTGTATTATTGATGCGGGGCATTATGGAATTGAACATATATTTATGGATGATGTAAAAGATTATCTGGAAAAGGTGCTGGCAGGAGTGCATATGGACTGTGTTCCGGTGCGGCATCCTTTTATTGTGATATAATTGCCGCCCTTGAAGGGTGGCGGGTTGTGCGTGCGGCAGCACGCTTTCAAGGGATAGGAAGGAGTGTTCCATATGGCGAAGGCAGCAGTTGAGGGAGCTATGGTTGAAATACAGGATGGGATGACTTATCTGGAGCTGGCAGAAAAATATCAGAAAAATTATCCGCATGAGATCATCCTTGTACTGGAAAACGGCAAAATGAGGGAGCTGTTCCGGAAAGTAAAGAATGGCGCTAAAGTGGAGTTCCTGACCACGGGACAGTCAGACGGCTACAGGACATATAAGCGCAGCGCCACGCTGCTGCTTTTGAAGGCGGTCTTTGATGTGGCAGGAATGGAGGCTGCCAGCGGCATTAAGGTGCATTTTTCCGTAAGCCACGGATATTATTGTACAAGCCGGAATGCGGCGCCGGACGCTGCTTTTCTTCAGAAGGTACAGGAGCGTATGGAAGAGCTTGTCAGGCTGGCTCTTCCGATTAAAAAGAAAACGATTCCCGTGGACGAAGCCATTGAATATTTTTCCAGACATGGAATGGCGGATAAAGCAAAGCTGTTCAAATTCCGCAGAAGCTCTACTGTGAACGTTTACTGTCTGGACGGCTTCCGGGATTATTTTTATGGCTATATGGCGCCCAATACCAGCTATTTAAAATATTTTAAGCTGGTTCCCTATGACGAGGGCTTTGTTCTGGAGTTTCCGCCTGCAAAGACGCCGGAAGCATTCGGGCCGTTTTCTCCGGAGCATAAGCTTTTTATCGAATTGAAAAATTCCACAAGGTGGAGCGAGGTGCTTGAGATGGCGACGGTGGGCGCGCTGAATGAGCAGATTTCCAACGGAAATATAGGGAATATGATTCTGGCCCAGGAAGCCATTATGGAGAAGGAGCTGGGAAATATCGCAGCGCAGATAGCTTCCCAGCATGATAAAAAGCTGATTATGATTGCAGGCCCGTCCTCCTCCGGGAAGACGACCTTTTCCCATCGTCTCTCTATTCAGCTTCTTGCCCATGGCCTAAAGCCGCATCCGATCGGGGTGGATAACTACTTTGTGGAGAGGGAAGATACTCCGAAGGACGAAGACGGAAATTATAACTTTGAATGTCTGGGGGCTATGGATATTGAGCTGTTTAACAGCCAGATGAAGGCTCTGCTGTGCGGAGAAGAGGTGTCTATGCCTACCTTTAATTTCCTGACGGGCAAGAAGGAGTATAAAGGGAATACTTTGAAGCTTGGAGCGGATGATGTGCTGGTTATCGAGGGAATTCACTGTCTGAACGACGCGCTTTCTTATACATTGCCCAAGGAAAATAAGTTTAAAATTTATCTGAGCGCATTAACACAGCTTAATATTGACGAGCATAACCGGATTCCCACCACAGACGGCCGGATGATCCGCCGTATGGTGAGGGACGCACGCACAAGAGGCGCCAGTGCAAAAAGAACCATTTCTATGTGGCCTTCGGTACGCCGTGGGGAGGATGAAAATATTTTCCCGTATCAGAAGGATGCAGATGTGATCTTTAATTCGGCTTTGATCTATGAGCTGTCTGTACTGAAACAGTATGCAGAACCATTGCTGTTTGGGATTCGCCAGGATGAGCCGGAGTATCTGGAGGCGAAGCGGCTTTTGAAATTTCTGAACTATTTCCAGGGTATTGACAGCAATATGGTGCCGAATAACTCTATTTTAAGAGAATTTATAGGAGGAAGCTTTTTCCATATATAGTATGGACATGGAGTAATATAAATACAATGATAAAGGATTTAGTGAAGCGGAGATATTTAATTCCGATAGCCATATGGTTTGTCTGTTATATGGCATTATTCGGATATCTGGAGATAAGGCCGCCCCAGGAGATCCATCTGATTTCCTGCGGCCTGGACAGGATGATACCGTATGTGCCGGTATTCGTATATCCGTATTTAAGCTGGTTTCCCTATATCTTGATTTGTGCATATCTGGCAGTCCGGAATCTTGGAGATGAAGAGTATGGAAAGGCAGTATTTGTACTGACCGCAGGTATGAATGTCTTTCTTCTGATTTCCTATGTATGGCCTACGGGCCTTGATCTGCGGGAGGGAATCACCTACAATACGGAAACATTAAGCGGCTGGCTTATGAGGCTTGTTCAGACCGTAGATACGCCCACGAGCGTATTCCCCAGTATGCATGTCTATGTGACGCTGGCGCTTCAGTATACGCTGGAGCTGCAGCGGGGAAGGCTGCCCGGGCGGGGCATCCACACCGGCCGGATATTTGCGGCGGCTATTATTCTGTCCACCATGTTTACAAGGCAGCACTCATTGGTAGATGTTGCAGGCGCTGCCGTAATGTTTACCGCTTTGGCCGCCCTGAGCAATGCGATACATCCTGATGCCGTGAAATCCTTAAACAGCCTGGGCCTGCGCAAAATGTAATTTTTAAAGATCAAAGGATCTCTCCTGGAAAGCGAAGAGAAAAGATGCGGACCCCATGATAAAAAATGAGGAAACGCAAGTGAAACAGTCATGGACAAATGAAGAAAAGTAGGTTAGAATAAGTAACACAGTAAGTAAGACAGACAATCGCGGCTGAAAATAAGCAGGTGAGGAAAGTCCGGGCTTCACAGGGCAGGATGCCGGATAACGTCCGGTGGAGGCGACTCCAAGGCCAGTGCAACAGAAATAAACCGCCGGAGCTTTCTCCGGTAAGGGTGGAAAGGCAGTGTAAGAGACTACCGCCCGGCTGGTAACAGACGGGGCATATGTAAACCCCATCCGAAGCAAGACCAAGCAGAAGCATATGGCGGCCCGCCAGCTTCAGGTAGGTTGCTTGAACGTACTGGCAACAGTACGTCTAGATAGATGATTGTCCAACGACATAACCCGGCTTACCGTTTTGCTTATTGCGCGGCTGTCATGGACTGGAGCGTATATGCTTCGGAATATGGCAGCTTTTTCAGGGCGGACTGCAGGAAATGGAGAAGTTAAAAAACATTTCTTGACAAATGGCCCATAGAATGATAATTTTTATATATGATATAGTATGTAACTGGAAGGCAGGCATTAACTATGCGTAAAACTCAGGGATGTTTATGCATATTAATGTCTTTTTCTATGCGTAAAATACGTGCAGTGCGGGCATAGTAAGTTAAAAAATATATGTATCAAACATCCGGAAAACAGGAGGAATTGTCATGAAGGACAAGATTTTTGGTGTGCTGCAGCGAGTGGGAAGATCTTTTATGCTTCCAATCGCAATCCTGCCTGTGGCAGGTCTGTTACTTGGCGTGGGCGGCTCGTTTACGAATGAGACGATGCTGGCCACTTACGGTCTCATGGGGATTATGGGACCCGGAACGATGCTTAATGCAATCCTGCAGGTTATGAGCGCGGCAGGGGATATTGTATTTGCGAATCTTCCGATTATTTTTGCCATGGGTGTTGCCATTGGTATGGCGAAGAAGGAAAAGGAAGTGGCAGCCCTGTCTGCTGCCATTGCGTTTTTTATTATGCATGCATCTATTGGGGCAATGATTACAAACCACGGCGGTACGGAGGCCATGCTTGAAGGCGCAACGACCTCTGTCGTGGGAATTACTTCCCTGCAGATGGGCGTATTCGGAGGCATCATCGTCGGACTTGGCGTTGCGGCCCTGCACAATAAATTTTACAAGATCGAACTGCCCCAGGTGCTGTCTTTCTTTGGCGGTACCAGGTTTGTGCCGATTGTCAGCGGTCTTGCCTATACGGTGGTCGGTATTCTGATGTTCTTTATCTGGCCGGTAATCCAGCAGGGTATCTATGCCATCGGCGGGGTGGTGCTGCAGTCCGGCTATGCGGGAACCTGGGTATATGGCCTGATGGAGCGTGCATTGATTCCCTTTGGACTGCACCATGTGTTCTATCTTCCGTTCTGGCAGACTGCCCTTGGCGGCACGATGGAGGTAGGCGGCCGTCTGGTAGAGGGTGCGCAGAATATTTTCTTTGCGCAGCTTGCAGATCCGAGCGTGGAGCATTTTGCGGTATCCGCCACCAGATTTATGACCGGTAAGTTTCCGCTTATGATTTTCGGTCTTCCGGGAGCGGCATTGGCTATGTATAAGGTGGCAAAGCCGGAGAAAAAAGAAGCGGCGGCAGGTCTTCTGCTTTCCGCAGCCCTGACCTCCATGCTTACCGGTATTACCGAGCCGCTGGAGTTCACCTTCCTGTTCGTGGCTCCGCTTCTGTATGCGGTTCACTGTGTATTTGCAGGGCTTGCCTATATGCTGATGCATGTATTCGGAGTCGGTGTGGGCATGACCTTCTCAGGCGGGCTTATCGACCTGTTCCTGTTTGGAATCCTGCAGGGCAATGCAAAGACGAGCTGGCTCTGGATTGTTGTTGTAGGTATCGGATATTTTGTTGTATATTATTTCCTGTTCTCATTCCTGATTGTTAAGATGGATCTGAAGACTCCGGGACGTGATGACAGCGAAGAGGTGAAGCTTTACAGAAGAAGCGATGTGGACGCCCGTAAAAAGGGCGGCGCAGGCGCACAGGACGGCGCTGTATCTGAGGAGGACGCGCTGTCGGCATCCATCTGCCGGGGACTTGGCGGCAAGAAAAATATTTCCGATGTGGACTGCTGCGCCACGAGACTCCGCTGTACGGTGCATAAATCAGATCTGGTAGACGATGCGCTGCTGAAATCCACCGGGGCATCCGGAGTGGTGCATAAAGGAAACGGCGTGCAGGTTATCTATGGTCCCCGTGTTACGGTTATTAAGTCCAACCTGGAGGATTATCTGGAGACAGCCCCGGATGAAGAGTATGCTCCGGCATCGGAAGCAAAGGAAGAGACGGTATCGGCGGCAGAAGGAAAGCCGGCGGGAAAAGTGGTAAAGACGGATATTATCAGCAGCCCGGTAAACGGTGTGGCGGCAGATCTGTCCGAAGCGCCGGATGAGGCATTTGCAGGCCGCATGATGGGAGACGGGGCAGTTGTAACTCCGTCGGAGGCAATGGTATATGCTCCTGATGACGGAGAAGTCAGCTTTGTATTCGAGACAAAGCACGCGATCGGATTTCAGACGGCATCCGGGCTTGCACTGCTGCTCCATATGGGAATTGATACGGTGAACCTGAACGGACAGGGCTTTGATGTGCTGGTGAAAGACGGAGATCAGGTGAAGAAGGGCGATCCGCTGATGAAGCTGGACGTGGAATTTTTAAAAAATCATGCGCCGTCGCTGGCGTCTCCGGTGCTCTGCACAGAGCTTACGGAGAATCAGAAAATCCGTCTGCTGAAAAGCGGTACAATTAAAGCGGGAGAAGCATTGTTTGCAGTAGATACTTACGAAGGATAAAGAACGCGTCTGCGGGGAAGAGGGAGTATGTTCAGAGTTAAGAAGGCGTTGAACCACAACACATTGATTGCTATCGGCATGGACGACAATCAGGAATATCTTCTGATAGGGAAAGGAATCGGCTTTGGAAGGAAGGTCAGCGAGCGGATAGAGGCTCCTGACGGCTGCGCCGTATATTCTCTTCATGAGTATACGGAGCGGGGAGCCGCCAGTGAGCTGATCAAAAGCATTGACCCGGTTTTTCTTGAGATCACGGAGCAGGTATTAAAGGAAGCAGAAAAGATATTCGGAAGGATTGACTGGAGTATTCTCTTCCCCATGGCAGATCATATCGCTTTTGCGGTAAAGCGGATACAGAATCAGGAACAGATCAGTAATCCGCTGACAAGCGATATCCGGGCGCTGTTCCATATGGAATACAAGACGGCGGAATATATCCGTCCGATTCTGAAGGAACGGCTTCAGGTAGAGATAGATGAGCATGAGATCGGCTATATTGCACTGCACATTCATTCTGCGATCGAGGATGAAAATGTAGCGCTTTCCATGCAGATTGCCCGGACGGTCCGGGAGTGCATCCAGCTTGTGGAGGAGCAGACCGGAGAGAGCATTGACGTGATGTCTCTGTCCTATAACCGTCTGATGAATCATGTGCGCTATATGGCAGCCCGCGCTGTCAGAGGCGAAAAGCTGAAGCTGGATATGAATGATTATATGTCCGCAAAGTTTCCGGATTCATTCCGGATGGCCTCCATTGTCTGCGACCATCTGGAGCATTATCTGAAAAAGCCTCTGGACGAAGTGGAGATCGGATATCTTGCCATGCATATTCAGAGAGTTTCCGCAGAAAAAGATTAAGGAACATACAAAGGAGCGCCGGGAGAGCCGGCGCTTTTTTGGGCCCTCCGGCATTCCGTTTAAAAGGCTTGTAAAAGCCCGGGTAATCGTATATAATCAGAAAAGCGAATAAAAAGGACAGCGCATTTTGCGCTCTTTAGCCAGTCCGATAGAACGAGGAGACAATAAATATGGGAAAAGTACGTACAAGGTTTGCGCCAAGCCCGACCGGACGAATGCATGTCGGGAATTTAAGAACAGCGCTGTATGCATATCTGATTGCAAAGCATGAGGACGGGGATTTTCTGCTCCGTATAGAGGATACGGATCAGGAACGTCTGGTGGAGGGGGCCGTGGATATTATCTACCGCACGCTTCAGAAAACCGGGCTGATTCATGACGAAGGGCCGGACAAGGACGGCGGCGCGGGTCCCTATGTACAAAGCGAACGCCAGGCAGCGGGCATTTATCTGGAATACGCGAAGAAGCTGGTGGAGAAAGGAGAGGCATACTACTGCTTCTGCGATAAAGAACGTCTGGAAGGCTTAAAGCAGGAGGTTGCAGGCAAGGAGATTGCGGTTTATGACAAGCACTGTCTGAGTCTTTCCAGGGAGGAAGTGGAGGCAAATCTGGCGGCAGGCAGACCCTATGTGATTCGGCAGAACAACCCGCAGACCGGAACAACCACGTTTCACGATGCCATTTACGGAGACATTACCGTTGATAATGCGGAGCTGGATGATATGATTCTGATAAAATCCGACGGATATCCAACCTATAATTTTGCCAATGTGGTGGACGATCATCTGATGGGCATCACTCATGTGGTACGCGGCAATGAGTATCTGTCCTCTTCTCCCAAGTATAACCGTCTCTATGAGGCATTCGGCTGGGAGGTGCCGGTTTATGTACATTGTCCGCTTATTACCGATGAGAATCATAAAAAATTAAGCAAGCGCTGCGGTCATTCTTCTTATGAGGATTTGATTGAACAAGGATTTCTGACAGAAGCGGTTGTAAACTTTGTGGCGCTGCTTGGCTGGTCTCCGGAGGACAATGAGGAAATCATGTCTCTTGACAGGCTGGTGGAGAAATTTGATTACCGTCATATGAGTAAATCCCCGGCTGTTTTTGACTATGGTAAATTAAAATGGATGAACGGCGAATACATCAAAGCCATGGACTTTGAAGAGTTCTATGAGAAAGCGCTTCCGATTATGAAGGAGGTTATCACAAAGGACTACGATTTTGCCAAGATTGGCAGAATGGTAAAAACCCGTATTGAGATTTTTCCGGATATCCAGGAGCTGATTGATTTCTTTGAGGAAGTGCCGGACTACGATACGGCTATGTATACCCACAAGAAGATGAAAACAAATGCAGAAAGCTCTCTTTCGGTTCTTCAGGATGTTCTGCCGCTTCTGGAGGCACAGGAGGATTACGGCAATGATGCCCTGTATGCGGCGCTGAGCGCTTATGTGTCTGAGAAGGGCTGTAAAAACGGATATGTGATGTGGCCTCTGCGCACGGCAGTATCCGGAAAGCAGATGACGCCCTGCGGCGCAACTGAGATCATGGAAATTATCGGAAAAGAAGAGACAATTGCGCGCATAAAAAAAGCAATTGAGAAATTAAGCTGATCTATATGAGTTCTTATACAAAATCACAGGCAAAAGCGGTCCGGCATAAGGACGGGCCGCTGCTTGTTCTTGCAGGCCCGGGTTCGGGCAAGACTACCGTTGTGACAAGAAGAGTACAGTATCTGGTACAGGACTGCGGAATTTCCCCTTCCTCTATTCTGGTTATCACCTTTACGAAGGCGGCTGCCAGGGAGATGAGGGAGCGCTTTCTGCGCCTGATGGGACAGGATGATACGACCATATCCTTTGGGACATTTCATGCGGTTTTTTTCGGGATTCTGAAGCTGTCCTATAGGTTTACAGCCGGAAATATTCTCCGGGAGGAGGTCAGACGCCGGTATCTGAAGGAGACAGTGGAGCATCTGAGGCTGGAAATTGACGATGAAAATGAATTTCTGACCGGCATTTCGGGGGAAATCAGCCTGATAAAGAATGAGCGTATTTCTCCGGAGCATTATTTTTCAAAAAACTGCTCGGAGGACATATTCCGGAGAATATATGAGGAATATGAGGAAAAGAAAAAACGCGCGCGGCTCATTGATTTTGACGATATGCTGGTCTATACATGGGAACTGCTGTCTCAGCGAGCGGATATTCTGTCCGCATGGCAGAAAAAGTTCCGTTATATTCTGGTAGATGAGTTCCAGGATATTAATCAGCTTCAGTATGATATTCTGAAGCTTTTGGCAGCTCCGCAGAACAACCTGTTTATTGTGGGGGATGACGATCAGTCCATCTATCGGTTCCGCGGTGCGAAGCCGGAGATTATGCTGAATTTTAAAAAGGATTATCCGGCAGCCGGACAGGTGGCGTTAAATGATAATTTCCGTTCCACGGTACAGATTGTGGATGCGGCGGGAAAGGTCATAAAGAAGAATAAGGCGCGATTTGAGAAAGAAATACTGTCCAGGGGCGGAGACGGGCCTCCTGTTAAAGTGCTGGAATTTCCGGACCAGCGGCAGGAATGTCTTTATATTATGAAGGAGCTGCAAAGGAATCAGGAGAATGGGGGAGACTGGTCGGATACGGCGGTTATTTACCGGACAAACACTCAGCCCCGTGTTCTGATCCAGAAGCTGATGGAATTTAATGTGCCGTTTCGGGTGAGGGATCAGATGCCCAATCTGTTTGAGCATTGGATTGCGAAAAATCTGTTCTGTTATATCCGTCTGGCAATGGGCTCCAAATTGAGAAAGGATCTGCTCCCGATTCTGAACCGGCCTAAACGGTATCTGAACCGGGAGTGCCTGGATGATGAAATTATTTCCTGGGAGCATATGCTTATGTACTATGAGGACAAAGACTATGTATGCGAGCGGATTGAGAAGCTTCAGTATGATCTAAAGGCGCTGGGCAGAATGGGACCGTTTGCGGCCGTCAATTATATCCGGCATGTGATCGGCTATGAGGATTATATTAAAGAATATGCGGAGTTCCGCCGGATGAGGCCGGAGGATTTGCTTGAGGTAGTGAACGAGCTGCAGGAAAGCGCCCGGGAATGCGGAACCTACGGGGAATGGTTTGACTACATAGAGCGTTATGGGAAGGAGCTGGAGCGGATGCGCCGTCAGCAGCAGGATGCGCGGGACGGCGTGCAGCTTACTACAATGCACAGCAGCAAGGGACTGGAATATGAGAAGGTATTTATCCTGGATGCGGCGGAGGGAATTATTCCGTATAAAAAAGCGGTTCTGGATGAGGATCTGGAGGAAGAGCGCAGGATGTTCTATGTTGCCATGACGCGGGCAAAGAAGGAGCTGACCATCTGCTATGCGAAGAAGCAGTTCAGCCATGAGCTGAAGCCGTCGCGGTTTCTGAGGGAGCTGCAGGGGATGGACGAGAGGCAAAATCCTCTGGCGGGGGAGATGGAGAGAATACAAAGAGAAAGGAAGGCTGGCTATGGCAGAACAGTACAAAACCGTCTATGAGGGCGGAACCGGTGAGATTGTGGAGAAAAAATCCCGTTTTATTGCGACTGTCCGTCCGGTGCAGACGGAGGAGGAGGCGCTTGCCTTTATTGAAGAGATGCGGAAAAAATACTGGGATGCAAGGCATAACTGTTCTGCCTATATTCTTGGAGAGCGGCAGGAGGTTATGCGCTGCAGCGATGACGGGGAGCCTTCCCAGACCGCGGGAAAGCCTATGCTGGATGTGCTGGCCGGCGCAGGACTTACCGATACGGCGGTCGTTGTGACCCGGTATTTTGGCGGAACGCTGCTTGGAACCGGCGGGCTGGTGCGCGCCTATTCCGCGGCTGTGCAGGAGGGGCTTAAAAACAGCCGGGTAATTACAAAATGCTGGGGGACGATGCTGGAGATCGGCACGGATTACAATGGCATTGGAAAGCTTCAGTATCTATTCGGACAGAGGCAGATTCCGCTCATGGATTCTGAGTATACAGATAAAGTAAGATTTACCGTTATAGTTCCGGCTTCCAAAGCGCGGGAGATTACAAAGGCGGTGACAGAGCTCACCAGCGGACAGGCGGTGATAAAAGAAAAAAAGAATCTGTATTATGCTCTGGCAGACGGGGAATATCTGTGCTTTGGGTAGGGCAGAGAAGGGAATACGATGGACTGCAGGACTGACAGAGAGGATTACAATTGTAAAATATGGCTGACCGTGGTTGTTGTCGGAAAGGAATTATGATAGAATAGACGGGATTTGACAGATAGATAGAAGAAAAATGAAAGGATAAACAAGGTGGATTTATGAAAAGAGAAGACATTCACAAAGTACTGATTATCGGTTCCGGTCCTATTATTATTGGCCAGGCATGTGAATTTGATTATTCCGGTACGCAGGCATGCAAGGCGCTCAGAAATCTGGGGTATGAGATTGTGCTGGTAAACTCCAATCCGGCGACGATTATGACAGATCCGGATACGGCGGATATCACTTATATTGAGCCGCTGAACGTGGAAAGACTGGAGCAGATTATTGCAAAAGAACGTCCGGATGCGCTTCTGCCGAACCTGGGCGGGCAGTCGGGCCTGAATCTGTGCTCTGAGCTGAAGACGTCAGGCGTGCTGGATAAGTACAATGTTAAGGTCATCGGCGTGCAGGTGGATGCGATCGAACGAGGGGAAGACCGCATTGAATTTAAAAACACCATGAACGCGTTAGGCGTTGAGATGGCAAGAAGCGATGTTGCCTATTCGGTGGAGGAAGCTTTGAATATTGCGGACAGCCTTGGTTATCCGGTCGTGCTGCGTCCGGCCTATACGATGGGCGGAGCAGGCGGCGGCCTTGTGTATAATAAAGAAGAATTAAAGACCGTATGTGCGAGAGGTCTTCAGGCAAGTCTTGTAGGCCAGGTGCTGGTAGAGGAGTCCATCCTGGGATGGGAGGAGCTGGAGCTGGAGGTAGTACGTGATGCGAAAGGAAATATGATTACCGTCTGCTTTATCGAGAACATCGATCCGGTAGGCGTACACACCGGCGATTCCTTCTGTTCCGCGCCGATGCTGACCATTTCCGAGGAGGTTCAGAAGAAGCTGAAAGAGCAGGCATATAAGATTGTGGATGCCATTGAGGTCATCGGCGGCACCAATGTACAGTTTGCCCATGATCCGGTTTCCGGACGTATTGTGGTGATTGAGATCAATCCGCGTACCTCCCGCTCCTCTGCTCTGGCAAGTAAAGCCACCGGCTTCCCGATTGCACTGGTTTCTGCCATGCTGGCAAGCGGCCTGACGCTGGACGAAATTCCGTGCGGAAAATACGGGACTCTGGATCGATACGTGCCGGACGGAGAATATGTGGTAATCAAATTTGCCAGATGGGCATTTGAAAAATTTAAGGGGGTTGAGGACAAGCTGGGAACCCAGATGCGCGCAGTGGGCGAGGTTATGAGTATCGGGAAGACCTATAAAGAGGCATTCCAGAAGTCCATCCGTTCTCTGGAGAAGGGCCGCTTTGGTCTGGGCCATGTGGACGGTCTTGATAAAAAGAGCAAAAAGGAACTGCTCACCATGCTGATGACTCCAAGCAGCGAACGTCATTTTATTATGTATGAGGCGCTCAGAAAGGGAGCATCGGTAGAGGAAATCTATCATCTTACCAGGGTAAAGACTTATTTCATCCAGCAGATGAAGGAGCTGGTGGAGGAGGAAGAGGCCCTGATCGGGAAATATACCGGACGGGTTCCGGATACGGAAGATTTAAGGCAGGCAAAGCTGGACGGCTTCTCCGACAAATATTTAAGTGAAATTTTAGGGGTATCCGAGGAGGATATCAGGAATGCGAGAGTGGAAAACGGCATTGTGGAAGCATGGGAAGGAGTGCATGTCAGCGGAACAAAGGACAGCGCGTATTACTATTCCAGCTATCATATAAAGGATGAAAGTCCGGTGGAGACGGATCGTCCGAAGGTTATGATCCTGGGCGGCGGTCCGAACCGTATCGGGCAGGGGATAGAGTTTGACTACTGCTGCGTGCATGCGGCCAAGGCGCTGCGTAAGCTGGGCTTTTCTACGATCATCGTAAACTGCAATCCGGAGACGGTTTCCACGGACTACGATACTTCGGACAAGCTGTATTTTGAGCCGTTGACGCTGGAGGATGTACTTGCAATCTATGAAAAGGAAAAGCCGGTAGGCGTGATTGCGCAGTTTGGCGGGCAGACGCCGCTGAACCTGGCGGCGGATCTGAAAAAATATGGCGTCAACATTTTGGGAACCACGCCGGAGACCATTGATCTGGCGGAGGATAGAGATCTTTTCCGGGAGATGATGGCAAAGCTGGAGATTCCGATGCCGGAGGCAGGCATGGCAGTCGATACAGAAGAAGCGCTGAAGGCGGCGCACAGAATCGGCTATCCGGTTATGGTCCGTCCCTCCTATGTGCTGGGCGGCCGCGGCATGGAGGTTGTATACGACGATGAGGATCTGACCTTCTATATGCAGCAGGCGGTAGGCGTGACGCCGGACAGACCTATTCTGATTGACCGCTTCTTACACCATGCAACCGAGTGCGAGGCAGATGCCATCAGCGACGGCAGACAGGTGTTTGTGCCTTCTGTTATGGAGCACATTGAGCTTGCGGGCGTTCATTCCGGCGACTCTGCATGTATCATTCCTCCCAAGGGCCTGACAGAGAAGCAGATTGAGACGATTAAAGATTATACAAGAAGGATTGCCAGCGAGATGCATGTGGTGGGCCTTATGAATATGCAGTATGCAATTGAGGACGGCAAGGTATTCGTTATCGAGGCGAATCCCAGAGCTTCCAGAACCGTGCCGCTTGTATCCAAGGTCTGCGGCATCAATATGGTGCAGCTTGCGACGGATATTATTACAATGCCCTTTACCGGACATACCAGTCCGGTTCCGGAGCTTCGGGAGAAGAATTTTGCGCATTACGGCGTGAAGGAGGCGGTGTTCCCGTTCAATATGTTCCCGGAGGTCGATCCGGTTCTTGGACCCGAGATGCGTTCCACCGGAGAGGTGCTTGGACTTTCTGCGGATTTCGGAGATGCATTCTATAAGGCGGAGGAAGCGACCAAAAGTAGGATTCCGACAGAAGGCTGCGTGCTGATTTCAGTGAATGACCGGGATAAGGCAGAGGTTGTGGAAGTGGCAAAGGGCTTTTATGACTGCGGATTCTCTGTCATGGCTACCGGAAGGACCTGCGATATGATTGAGGCGGCGGGAATTCCGGCCTTAAAGGTATGGAAGATCAATGAAGGACGCCCGAATATTCTGGATAAAATTACCAACGGGAAGATTCAGCTTATCGTCAATACGCCGATCGGAAAGAAGGGAGCCGTGGATGACAGCTATATCCGTAAGGCGGCGGTTAAGAACAAAATTCCGTATATGACGACCATGGCGGCCGCGAAGGCGACCGTGGAGGGTATCCGTTCTGCGAAGCGCGACGGAAAGCTTCCTGTGAAATCCCTTCAGGAATTTCATGCGGAGATTACGGACAGATAAAAGCATGGAAATAAAAGGGAGCTTTATCTGCGCCCTGGTGAACAAAAGTTTTTCTTGACTCTGCAGCTGTTATAGAGTTTATGATCAGATTTATTACAGCGAAAGAGGATGGACAGGAATATGAAAGAGAGCAACCTTACCGAAGGAAGTATTGGAAAGACGCTTTTGAGGTTCGCGGTTCCGTTTCTTATAGCGAATGTGCTGCAGTCCCTTTACGGAGCAGTGGATCTGCTTGTTGTGGGCAGATACTGCAGCGCCAAAAGCGTGGCGGCGGTTTCCACCGGAACTCAGGTAACGCAGATTGTCACGAGCCTGATTACAGGCCTGACGCTGGGAAGCACTATTTTGATCGGGCAGTATATGGGAGGCCGGGATTACAGGAATGTGAAACGGACGATTGGCACAACCCTGACGGTATTTGCTGCGGCCGCTCTTTTGCTGACCATAGGGATGCTGGGGTTTGAAAGGCAGCTTCTGACGCTTCTGGGAACACCGAAGGAGTCCTTTGAGCTGACGATGCAGTATGTGGCGGTCTGCTCCGCGGGGAATATCTTTATCTGCGGCTATAACGCCGTCAGCGCGGTTTTAAGAGGATATGGGGACTCCGTGAGGCCCATGACTTTTGTGGGAATTGCCTGTGTGCTGAATATGATACTGGATGTTGTCCTTGTAAAATATTGCGGTCTGGGAGTAAGAGGCACGGCATTTGCGACGGTGATTTCCCAGGCAGTCAGTATGACGATTGCTGTCATTTATCTGAAGAAAAAGAAGTTTATCTTTGATTTCAGGCTGAAAAGCTTCCGGCCGGACAGGAGCATCGCAAAACGGCTTGCCTGTGTGGGTATCCCGATTTCCTTCCAGGAAATGATGGTTCGGATTTCTTTTCTGTATCTTATGACAGTGATGAACCGCTGCGGCGTTTATGCTGCGGCAGTGGTTGGAATCAGCAGCAAATATGATGTGTTTGCCATGCTTTCGGCCACCTCCATGGCCAGCGCTCTGGCCGCGCTTACCGCACAGAACATGGGAGCCGGAAGGCCGGAGCGGGCAAGAAAGTCCTTGTGGTACGGAATGGGATTTGCGCTGTCTGTTTCCTTTCTGTTCTGGCTGTGGGCGCAGTGCAGTCCCCGGTCCATGCTTCAGATATTTACGGAGGATGCGGGCGTGGCGGCGGCCGGCGCGCCGTTTCTTCGTTCCTGCAGCTATGATTACATTATGGTCGCAATGGTATTCTGCCTGAACGGATATTTGAATGGACGTCAGAAGACAATATGGACTATGGTGAGCTGCAGCGCGGGAGCGCTTTTCCTGCGGATTCCGATGGTATATTTGTTTGGGAGATTCTATGCGGACGATTTGGGCCGTCTTGGAATGATTGCGCCTATTGTATCCGGGATTATGGCGTGCTATACTCTTGTATATGTACTGTACGAGGGACGAAGCAATGGAAAAAAATGATCTGTTTCAGATTGGAGAGGTGTCCAGGCTGTTTCATATCAGCGTGGGAACCCTCCGCCATTATGAGAAAATCGGGCTTTTGCAGCCGGAATACACAGATCCGGATACCGGATACCGATACTACAGCGCCAGACAGTTTGAATGTCTGAACACAATCCGTTATCTGCGGGTTCTGGACATGCCTTTAGAAAATATTGCGCAGTTTCTGGGAAACCGGGATATTGATCATATGTGCAGGCTTTTGCAGAGACAGAAGGAAGAGGCGGCCAGACGGCAGCAGGAGCTGGCAGTCATTCAGAAAAAGATTGAAAACCGATTAAGCCAGCTAAAGGATGCCGTGTCGTCCCGGCTGGACAGCATCACGTTGGAGAAAAGGCCGGCAAGGAGAATTGCTTCCGTTAAGAAGAAAGTGCTGCCCAGTTGCTATCTGGATCTGGAATATTCTATCCGGGAGCTGGAGCAGCTGGAGGAGAATACCGTTACCTTTCTTGGAAAGGTCGGTCTGGGTATTCCGGCGGAGAGCCTGAAGGAACGGAAGTTTCAGCCGTATGAGATGGTATTTATCATACTGGATGAGGAGGACTGCTTTAAAGGGGATACAATACGTATTCCGGAGGAGACCTGCGCGGTGATCCGCTTTCAGGGAGGCCATGAGCAGGCGCCCTATTACTATCACAGACTGATGGATTACATAGAGGAAAACCAATATAGGGCGGTGGGATTTTCCAAAGAAATTACGATGATTGATTACGGACTTACAAATGATATCAGTAAATTTGTGACGGAAATTCAGATTCCGGTTCAAAAGGAAGCTGTTTTTCAGTAGCGTCTGGTAAAAGGTCCGGCGGGAAAACAAAAAATGCTCCCTTCCGGGCGGGCAGGCATCACAAAAGGCCTGCCCGCTTAGGAGGGAGTATTTTTAAACCTCTGGTATTAGTTTAGTTCGTCTTCGCCAACCAGTTCGTCATATTC
>VSNE01000189.1 GCA_009774155.1 Lachnospiraceae bacterium | reverse complement strand
ACCTTATCCTTTATAGAATTTTTATAATTGTTTCTGCAACATATTCAATATCCTTTTTCTTCAACTGTGTACTGCAGGGGATATTGATAATTCTCCGGCTGTAATATTCAGCCATATGTATTTTATAATGTTCAAAAGAGCTATATGGCTTCTGCTTATGTATCAGTCCCCAGATTGGACGCGTCTGCACTCCCATATTCTGCAGTTCTGCAATAATCTCAGCAATCGCTTTTCCCGTCTGCTCCGGATGAATCATGAGAGAGTAAAACCATTTATTGGAATTCACTCCGGTACGGAACGGCAGCAGCTCTGCCTTCTCATAATTTTGAAATAAGTCTTGATATATTTCATAATTGTGCTGCTTACGGCGGATAAATTCCGGAAGCTCCTCCATCTGTGCGGCGCCCAGTGCGGCCTGCAGATTTGTCATTCGGTAATTATAGCCAACCTCATGATGGATATAAAAGAGAGGGTCATCCTTGGCCTGGGTGGAAATATATTTTGCATGCTCTGCATCCTCCGGCTTTTTCGCGGTAAGGGCGCCGCCTCCGCCTGTGGTAATGATCTTATTGCCGTTAAAGGAATATGCGCCGAAGTCGCCGATAGTGCCTGCATATCTTCCTGCATATCTGCCTTCCGTATAATAGGAGCCAAGCGCCTCCGTCGCGTCTTCAATTACCTTCAGATGATATGTCTCTGCCACGTCCATAATTTTCTCCATGTCAGCCAGATTGCCGAAAATATGAACAACAACCAATGCCTTTATATGGCTTTTCGTTTTCTTGTGAATCAGCCTTCCTTCTATCAGCCTGCATTCCTGTTCACAAAACTGCAGGAGCTTCTCAGGGTCCATACACAGGCTGTCATCGCAATCCATAAAAACAGGGTTTGCAAACTGGTACCGGACAGGATTAACCGCCGCAATAAAAGTTAACGTGGGAACAATGACGCTGTCCCCTGGCATGACGCCGGATTCTATCAGCGCCATATGAAGGGCGGCCGTTCCGCTCTGGCAGGCAGCTATTATCGGCACTTTCAGAAAATCCTCCAGTCTGTGTTCCAGCTCTGTGATATACGCTCCGCCGGTGGATACCCATCCCTGCCTTACGGCCTCCAGCGCGTATTCTTCTTCATTTCCTTCAAAATTAGGAATCGAGAGTGGTATAAATGAATTCATAGTTTATTTTTCGGGCCCTCCCTCCAGCAATTCAATCATCCCCATATAGGGATGGATGAAAAAACATACCTTTTTGTTTTCCAGCGCAACTGCCTCATGGGGCGCATCGCACATAACAAAACCTTTAGAAATTAATTCCTCAGATGCACGCGCTATATTGGCAGCCGTATAGCAAATATGATATGGAGAATTTCCAAGTCTCTTCATCAAATTTGCCATAGAGTCTCCTCTTGGGGATACCAATTCAATGACGTATCCGTCTTTTTCCAGAAAGCACAAATCAATCCTGCGGAAATCATCATAAATAATTTCCCCCTTCTCATAACCGAGTGCTTCAAAAATTTTGATTGCTTTATCAATCTTTTTCACTAAATATCCAATATGATGTATGGTCACGATTTCTGCTCCATTTGTTTCATGATAGTGTTTACCATTTCTCCCACGTTGCTCATGGATACAATCTCTTCCATAGAAAACTTAATGCGGAATTCATCCTCTATCATCCCAATCAAAGTAATATGTGTCAGGCTGTCCCATCCTTCAATATCCTGAGAGGCAGTTGCGTCTGTCAATGTGATATCGGGATTAAAGAATACATCCCGGAAAATTTCATTCAGCTTTTCAAATATCTTTTCTCTTGTCATAATTGGCTCTCCTTTTCTGGCAGCAGTTATTTTTCCCTCTGTTTTATAACCTTTATAGGTGGTTTTTTTAATATATAGGAGGCTGTTTCCAGCTCCCACACGGTGTTTCCTTCTTCATCCTGCTTTATTTTCTGAAATCCCATATGTCCGTAAAATTCCCGGACCATACTGTTTTTGGGGGTGGGATAGTAATAACCGATGATTTTTTTAACAGAACGGGCCCCGGCGCTTTCAGCTAAAGCATCCATCATGGCATCCTCCATTCCCCGCTTCAGAACACGGCAGCTCATCAGCCATAATTCTATGTGCAGTTCTTCATTTGTCTGCCGGCCGACCACAATGCTGACCACCCCATTATCTCCAAACTTATCCTTAAGCTTTCCATACAGGCAGAGATAGTCACTGGAAGCGCTCATTTTCCTGATATCAGCTTCACTGCACCGCAGGGTGGTCAGGTTAAACTGATTGCTTTTATTAGTCAACTGAGCAATCCGCTGCATATGCATCGAATCAAAGGGCAAAATCCAGGCTTCCATCTCCAGATTTTTCAAATATTCATTGTAATTGCACAAAGTCCGCTCCAGCTTGAGCCGTTCCTTGTTCGCCATATACATCTCAGTACGGCTGATATCGTCGCCGGACAGGGAAGTCATTTCAAAAAAACCGCTTTTATCCAGAATACGTATATAATTTTCCGCCTTATCCATAACCGGCACCGCTACAGAAGGCATTGACGCAGCAACCATTTCCCTTTCTGCCGGACTGTCATCTATAAATACAAAGCTGTCGATCCCCAGATTGAGTTCATCTGCGATATCCATCAGGTTTTTGTCTTTGTTTTCCCAGTTTGCCTTGATACAGACAAAATCATCCGGTCTTAAAACTCCGTCCGGGTGGGACAGGCCGGCCAGCGCATTTTTCTCGTCATTTTTGCTGTTGACTGTCAAAAGAATGCCCAGTTCCTTTAATTCCTTCAGGTATTTTTGAAATTCAGCATAAACCTGTCCTGTCGGAATCTCCGGCCCGATCCGAATCCCGTCTGCCCCGTCGTCTCCAATGACTCCTCCCCACAGAGTGTTATCCAGATCAATCGCAATTGCCTTTTTGTTCTTTCCGTAAATACTTTTTATAATATCCGCCACACTTTTGGAAAGATACGGGATTGCATCCAGACAGAGAGCATATTTATACATATGCCAGTACAAGGGGTCCGCCCACTGATCCAGTCCGTAACAGGCCGCCAGATAATCAATGTCGTTAATGTAAAACTGCTCATGATGCTCCGCATATTCATACAGCCTCTGATTCATGGAAAACAGGAACCGGGAACGTCCCCGGTAATCGGATATATCCTGATTCCCCAGCAGCCTCCAGTTTGGGCGGTCAAAATTATTTTGTATCACAGGGCAGTGAAACCGCTCCGTAATTTTTTCCCACATCATTTCAAAGCGCCCGTATTGTTCCATAAGCATCTCATTTACACTTGCTTTGCTGCTTTTCATATCCGGCCAGCGGGTAATATTACGCCAACTGGTATGTATAAAAACAATATCCGGCTGAAAGGCATCCAGCCGTTCATTGCCGAACATGGCATCCTCCCAATACAAGCCGTATTCTGACTGATAAAATTCAGGCTGAATTCCATAATGGAGCAGGAACAGTTCCATCTGTTCTACAATCTCGCTGGTCGTAGATCCTCCCAGTACAGCAATCCTTTTAGGAATCAGGTTTTCCTGCTTTAACAGACTTTGCCTGATGGCCCGTTTTTTTCTCAGCATCTGTCCGCTGTCCAGCGGATATGTAAAATTCATGACGCGAACCCTCCTTTTTACAATTTTATCTGCTGTTTTGCTTTAATTCGGACGATCCTGATCTCCGTCCGCCTTGCAGAACCTTGCCCCCTTTACAGGGCTGGTCACCCAGATATCAACATTTTTCTGCTCAAAAGGATAAAAATAATTAGGGATAATGTTCGTGTCATTATCTTCTCTTAAAGTAAAGCCTGCTTCACGAATATAAGCTTCCTCCATTCCCAGACAGTAAAAATCAATATATTCGTATTCCCCGGAGGCCGTTCTCTCTTCAAAGAAAGCTGAAAGTCCGCCGAAACAGTACTCCTCTCCGATATAGTCCACGATTCTGAGAGCTTTTCTGTTCTTATACGGCTGCTCCCGCAGAATAATAATTGCGTCTATTTTGTCTCCTCCTGCATGCTCAATCGCATAGGTTTCATATTGATAGATTGGATGATGAAAAAATCTTTTATCCACATATGCTTTATTTTTGCAGGGTACATTGTGTTTTTCCATTTCCCAGTCATAGCCGTTTAATTCCTCCGCGGAATAGATTCTGCGTGCCTTTAACTGTTCCCGCAAAATCACAGACGTTTTTGGAATATGGGCAATTTGGGCAATGCAAAAGTCATCCTTTCTTGCAAGGCGGTAGTACTGCTTCATTTTCCCTGTCTCACAGCGCAGCAAGGTGCGCATAATCGGTATAGTAGTTTTGGGATTTCCGCCTATATCCAGCCTGTATCTGTAAAAGCCCATTTTATTGAGGCGGAAAACCAACTCCATCCCCAGGAAACCGGGGCTGCCCGGCGCCGCTTTCCAAACGGTTCCCCATATATCAGTGTCCGTACCCGAAGATGACTTTAAAAAACCATGCACAGCTTCTATAGCTCCGGTATTCCGGTCAATCGCAAGAATAAAATTTACGCTGCCGTCTGCTTCAAGGAATTCATATTCAAAAAAAGAACGGTTTTTTGAGAGAATATGTCCCTTTTTCCAATACTCATCTATAAACTGCATAACAGCAGGGATATCCTCTGAGTTTCCCAGTCTTATTTCATATTTGTCATCAAAATTACCCATCATAATAAATCTTTCTCCCTCATTTACACAGCATGAATATAATTGTTACTTTTAGGCGGAAAATCGTTGCAGTCCAGCCGCGGAAGAGCGTAGTTCCCGTCGTCTGCACAGGCTGCTTTTGCTATCGTAGTCAGTCCCAGGGCGCACCCCTTCTGACTGATATAAGAAATCACATCTTCGTTATAGGAGCCGTATGGATAATTCATTACCCAGCAGTCCGGATCAATAAATTCATCCATCACCTCCAAAGACTTGTCAATGTCGCGTCTCATTTTTGGCTCGCTTAGATTGCCCAGCCAATAGTGGTCGTATCCATGCAGGCCGATAAACATGCCGTCCTCCTTCATGCAGCGGATCTGGTCACGGCTCATATACAGCTCTCTGGCAAAGCAATCCTCCGGCATTCCGACATATTTTTCAAATAAGAGACTGGAAATTTCATTCCGGATATGCTCTGGTATTGCAGTCTGAAGGCACCGTTTAAAAAATATTGTATCCGCATCATCGAATCTGGATTTCACAGCGTACTGCCGATACAGCTCTTCATTGGACAGCAAAAGCGGTTCCTCCTTCCGCTTTTCATCCAGCAGGGAAAATAAATCCTTTACCAAATCCTTTATATCGGCGCTGGCCAGGGTAAAATGCAGCTTATTGACATCCAGCAGAATATTTTCTGTAAAGGTCTTCCCCGGAATAAAAAAGGAGCCCTGTATATGATGCCTTTTCAGAACAGGAAAAACGGTTGTAAAATGATCCATATAACCATCATCAAAGGTTAAGAGAAGCGCTTTTTCAGGAAGCGTCCCTGTAATCCGGCCCGAAATAACCTCTTCCATTGTGACAATCTGAAATTCTTTTTTGAAAAAATTCAGTTGTTCTTCAAATAAATCCGTATCCATGCCTTTAATCCGGGGATATCTGCTGTGTGATAAATCCCGGACATAATGATACATTGCGATATACAGCCGATGATTATGTTCCATAAAAACCTCCCTGACTTATATATGAA
>VSNE01000188.1 GCA_009774155.1 Lachnospiraceae bacterium | reverse complement strand
GCCTATGATCTGCCCTTAATAAATAATATATGCATATTCCTCTTCTTCTTCAATGGGCATTACCTGAACCATACGTTCGGAAATGATGTCCACATTATTGCTGACATATTTTACCGGCCTTTGAAGCTGTACAATTTCTTCCTCCTTCAAAACTACGACAGAATCGCTTTTTTTCTCTGTCACATCCGCGGCAGAATATTCCTCATACTGTGTATCCTTAAAAAGCATATCAAACGAAAGCCCTTCGTCCAACGCCTGCTCAACTGTGCCGGAGAAACAGTAAACCTCATTATATTGCCCATATGTATCCGCATCCTGAAAATCAATCAAAAGATACAGCGTATCAGCTTCAACATCTGCCTTTTGAATCGTTATCCGCTCTTCTCCATAGCCGCTGTTATATGCATCCACCTCTTTTTCAATCATAGACTGAAGCTCCTGACTGCTGTAATACTCCTTCTCAAAGCTTTCTACAATTGCCTGGGTAATCTTTCCGTTATCCTGTATATAAATGGATGTTACGGACGGCTGAAAAGAAGAGCTGCAGCCGGAAGCCGTCAGTATAACAGCCAAAATACAAATAACCGAAACACATTTTTTCATTCAACTACCTCCTCGTTTACAGAATACATTCTTTCATATACAAAAGCGGTGTAAATATCTTTACACTAAAATATATCCTATCCATTGTACACGTGGACATTATACACATTTTAGATACATGTTTCAAGTATTTCCAAGGATTTGAAACGCTGTTCCACATATCTCTCCCGCATCCAGGTTACCACCCTTCCAAATTCCTCGCATACCTCCTTACTCAATGTAAATGTATAGAGCTTCTTTTCCGGCGATGCCGCCACATACCGGAGGGCATACAAAGTGGATGCATTCAGGTTCCAGTCCGCAAACTGCTCAAAGGTCTGCGGACACTCCCCGCTGTAAATCATTGCCTTCAGTTCAAATATGTATCGCACCAGAGTACGCGGCAGAGCCGGCGCGGACAAGGCTCTTAAGGACTGATAAACCAACCTTAGAAAATCCATGCAGTCTGCATTTTCCTTTGTATAATAGTCCGCAAATTCCAGAAAATACTGCCCGAAGCACGCTCCTTCAAAGTCCTGCATCAGTTCCCCGAAATGGTTCCGGATACAGGCCTGGGAAATACTGTAGGAGGTTCTGCCCTCATATATCTGAAATTCACCGAACGCAAACACATTTGCAGCCGCCATCAGCGGATTGTTAATCCTTCTGGCTCCTCTTGCAAATGCACGGATTTTTCCCAGCTCTTTTGTCAGCAGAACAACTAATTTGTCATATTCCCCTGCCGGTGCGGCAGACAAAACGATTCCTGTCACTGTACAGACCCGGCTGCTCATGTCTTTCTTCTACCTCCCCGGCCTTCACCTTTTCATCCTTATAGGCCAGATAATCTCGTATATCCCCGGTGTGTGCAAATCGACTCCAGCTATCCATCTCCATGAACCTCCGTCTTTTCCTAATCGTATGTTCATAGAATCCCCGAAGCAGACCGGTCCTATACTTCTTTCTTGTCGTATCCAAAATTTCTCATTAAGAAATCCGAATCTCTCCAATCCTTTTTTACCTTCACCCAAAGCTTCAGATTCACTTTGGATTCCAGCATTTTTTCAATCTCATAACGGGCCGCTGAACCGATTTTCTTCAGCATTTCGCCGCCCTTCCCGATAATAATGCCTTTGTGGGAATCCCTCTCGCATACAATCGTGGCTTCAATATCCCATATATTCCCTCTGGAGCGCTGCTTCATGGAGTCTACGGATACTGCAACTCCATGGGGAATCTCCTCGTCCAGAAGCTTCAGCGCCTTTTCCCGGATCAGCTCTGCCGCTATCTGGCGCATAGGCTGATCCGTCACCGTATCCTCATCATAAAACATAGGGCCATACGGCAGATACTGATAAATTACATCAATCAGTGTATCCTTGTTCACACCCTTCAGCGCAGATACAGGCACAATTTCCGCAAAATCCAGAATCCTCCGGTAAGCGTCAATAAAAGCTAAAACCTCTTCCTTCTTCACGGTATCGATTTTATTGATAACAAGGATAACCGGAGTACGAATCCGCGAAAGCTGTTCTGCAATATGTCTCTCGCCTGCTCCGATGAATGTGGTCGGCTCCACCAGCCAAAGAACCACATCCACCTCCTTCAGCGTGCGCTCTGCCACCGTTACCATATATTCGCCCAGCTTATTCTTTGCCTTATGGATACCCGGCGTGTCCAGAAACACAATCTGTCCTTTCTCACTGGTATACACCGTCTGTATCCGATTCCTTGTTGTCTGCGGCTTATTGGATGTAATTGCAATTTTCTGGCCGATGATTTGATTCATAAGTGTGGATTTTCCCACATTGGGCCGTCCTATCAATGTTGCAAAGCCGGATCTCTTCTGTTCGTTCATATTTTAATGGAACAGGCTGACCGTGCGGTCAAACAATTCCTTCTCCTTCTCTATTTTACTTTCATTTCCTATGACGCAGAAGCTCTCTTCCGCTAAAAGCTCCCGGATGCCGGAGGCCAGTCCGCGGATATCGGCAGGAGTAGCCTCCAGTATTTCATTCCGTATTTTCTGAAAGTCCTCCAAGGCAGCATGAGTCAGCCATGCGGACATGGAACGGCTGCCGGCCGCAGACGGAGTCAGCGGAGTATCCAGCTCACTGATGGTTCCGATAATATACTTGGTCATATCCCGCTCGCCGGCATCAAACTGTTCCACGTATTCCGCAGTTTTTTCAAACACCTCATTGGTCTGCTTCAGGTTCGGGTCCCGGTAGGACACCAGATAGCTGTCTCCATACACGCCGAAACCGCTCATGCATCCATAAGCGCCGCCTTTGACACGTATCTGAATCCAAAGATATTCATAGCTTAAAATCACCTTCAATATCCGATACGCGCCGGTATAATGACTGATATGTCCGGCGCGGGCTACATACTGAACTGCAGACGGGGTCTTGATTCCCTCTTTTTTCACATCTGCTTCTGCCTTTTCCTGCTTCCTGCCTTCCTTTGGAGATTTCAGAGTATACAGCGCCTTTTTCAAAGCCGGAATCTCTTTTTTCACCGCCTCCAGTCCGTCCTGCTCTGACGTGCAGCTTACAATCAGATTTTCCGGACGCAGAACAGCTTCCATCACGCAGGACAGCTTCCGGATCAGCTCCTCAGAGCGTTCCTCAAAATGCTTTTCCAGCTCTTCCACCACCCAGTAGAAGGAAATTCCGTTCATCTGATCATTTATCCGGGCCGACGGGGAGAATTTGGACATAGCCCGCATGGCTGCCGCCGAGTGCCCTGCAGATGTGAGATACATCTGAAGCCTGGATTTTAGCCGGGCAATGATCTCATACAGGCGTTTTTTATCCGAAAGCTTCGTCCGGTGCAGAATCTCCCGCATCATGGCAAAGGCAAAATCTGTCTTTTCACAGAGCACTCTGGCCTTCAGCTCAAACATGACGCGAAACTTATCATGCTCCCGCATATTGCCGTACAAATTGACTGCAGGGGTAATGCCGCCGGTATGGCAGTTGATTTCATTAAACAGTTCTCCGTAGCTGTAATTCTCGGTATCCACATATCCCAGCACATGCTTTAAAATCCCAAGATACGGAATCAGATGTTCCGGAAGTCCTCCTGCATCGAACAAAAGCCGGATATAACTGATCCCGCCGGTGAATATTTTCTGATGGAGAAGCGTCGTCCCATCCACCTGAAGCTCCTCGTTATTAAGAGGAGCCGCTTCCTTTTTGATATCCTCGCGCCGCAGCATCGGAATCTTCTCCAAATCCTCCTGGGGAGACGGCTCATCCTGGTATCTTTTCAATTCCATAGTGCTCTGCACCAGTCTTTTGCGGGCCTCTGCATCCAGTCCGGACTTATAGGTCTCCAGTTCCTTCTCCACACGCGCCTCCTCCTGCGCCTCAAGTCCCGGCGCCGGACGAAGGATCAGAACGGCCGCGTGAGTATTATCCAGTAGATATGTCTGTATCAGTTTTTCAAAGTATCCGCTTCCTGTAGTTACTCTTTCCTTCAGCTTTGCAAAATTGTCCAGAGCAATCAGATGCAGGAACGGCTGATTCTCATCATAGAGCCAGCTGTCGAACATCTGAAGTCCGTACATCAGCCCTTTTGGATAATTGCCGAAATCCGCTTCCCGGTAACGAAATTCAAAATAATTCAGTCCTGCCTGAAGCGCCTTCCTGTCAAACCCTTTCTTCACAATATCTGTCAGAGTTTTGCGGACGGTATTTATAAATGCATCCTTCTGCTCTTCCTCTGCATGTTTTGCAATGATAGAGAAATACGGCTGCGCAATCCCGTTTTCATAGCTGCTTAAAATATCCTTGCCAATTCCCGCATCCAGAAGCGCCTGCTTCAAAGGCGCGCCGGGAGCAGACAGCAGCGCATACTCCAGCCCCTGAAACGCCAGATACAGCTCCGCATCCAAAGATGTGTCAATGACCATATTATAAGAAAGATAAGCCTGACTCTGTGCAGACTCCTCCGCCGAAACAGGGTAATCAATCACCCGTTCAACCATACTTTCAAATGGTTTCTGCATACTGACGGAAGAATCCACCTGCAGATAGTCATAATGGCTTAGATATTGCTCATCTATCCAGGCCAGCTTTTCAGCCATATCCATATTTCCATACAAATAAATATAACTGTTGGAGGGATGATAGAACTTCCGATGGAATTCCAGAAATCCTTCATAGGACAATTCCGGAATATGCTTCGGATGACCGCCGGATTCATAATAATAAGGGGTCTCCGGATAAAGGGTAGTCATAATCTCCCGATCCAGCATATCCTCCGGAGAAGAAAACGCTCCCTTCATCTCATTGTAGACAACACCATTATAAATAACCGGGCCATCTTCTGACTCCATTTCATAATGCCAGCCCTCCTGCCGGAAAATTTTCTCCTCTTTATAAATATTCGGATAGAACACTGCATCCAGGTAGACATGCATTAAGTTCTGAAAATCCTGATCATTGCAGCTTGCCACCGGATATACGGTCTTGTCAGGATACGTCATCGCATTCAGGAAAGTATTTAAGGAGCCCTTCACCAGCTCCACAAACGGATCTTTTACAGGGAAATCCCTGGAACCGCAGAGCACCGAATGTTCCATAATATGCGGCGCTCCGGTGCTGTCCGACGGCGGGGTGCGAAACCCGATGCTGAAAACCTTATTCTCATCATCATTTGCAAGAAGAGCCACCTTTGCCCCGGTCTTCTTATGCTTTAACAGATATCCAACAGAATTCAGTTCCGGTATCCGCTCCTTTTGTATCAGCTCATAGGCTGTCAATTGTTCGATTGTCATCGTTTCCTCCAAAGCTTTTCTTAGTAGTATAAACACATTTGGGTTTAGTATAACACATTTTTCCAGTAAAAAAAAGGCATCGCCGAAGCAACACCTTTCTTTCAGAACATTCTTACAGATTCGTTTTGAAGAACTCCTCCATAGCCGCCGCTGCGCTATCCTCGTCCTCGCCTTCTACGGTTACAGTTACTGTATGTCCCTTTTTCACGCCCATGCTCATAATAGCCATCAGCCTTTTAGCATCCGCCTTTTTGGTTCCGTTGTCAATGGTAACAACGCTCTTGCAGCCTGCTGCAGCCTTTGCCAGCATCCCTGCCGGTCTTGCGTGAATCCCAAGTTCGTCCTGAATGGTGTAAGTAAATGATTTCATAGTTATATTC
>VSNE01000187.1 GCA_009774155.1 Lachnospiraceae bacterium | reverse complement strand
AGAGTTGGTTTATACATTTACCATAAGTAAGATGGGAATTGACAATAAAGGGAAGGAATTTAAAATATTGTATGAAGATGAAGTTCCTGTTTATTACTTGGAGTCTGATATCGGAGAAGACAATATTCTTATCTGGGAAGACGAGGAGTATGATATAGCATTTTCTCTTATATCGATTCTAGATTATGACGAAATGAATAAAATCCGCCGGGGAATCCAGCCCGCGGAGGGCTCTGAAAAATAAAATTCCGGGGAATGACAGGCAATCATCATTCTCCTGAATCTGCCGGAAATTTTCAAATTGAAGCCTCTGTTTTGGGCAGTCACAATGGTAGAGAAAGTAAGGCTGCGCTGTTATTCTGGATATAAATAAAAGAAAACAGTTGCATTAAGATTTTTACTATAGGTTCGGACGCCATATGCAACTATCAGTCCGCTCCATCAGATGCTCAGTCTGACGCTGTGCATCAGCCCCACGGCATGCGGCAAAGCAGTGCACACACAGCATTTTCATACATAAAATGAAATAAAAACATGATAAAGAGAGGCTGTAATAAGATGAATGATCATCATAATTTATGCTGTAATTGTTGCTGCCGGGGTCCTGCAGGACCGTCAGGGCCAGCCGGGCCTATGGGAGAAGCCGGACCTGCCGGGCCCCCGGGACCCATGGGGCCGCAGGGCAATACCGGCCCTGCCGGTCCACAGGGGCCTACAGGGCCGCAAGGCGAATCCGGCCCCGGAGTACAGCCGGCATATTTTAACGCCGTCATGCAGGGAGGATTTCAGGATGTCCCCCCGGAGGGAGATGTAAGATTTCTGCTTGCATTTCAGTCCGGCGATTTTTCATTTACACCAAATACAGCAGAAATTATAGTCAACACAGAAGGAATTTATCGGATAGACTACTCTTTGCTGATCCGCCCTGCTGCCAGTCCGTTGAATATTGCCTACGCAGTTGCCATAAATGGTTTGGAAAATCCATTGTCATTTTTTGGAGCTTATTCAAATGATCATACGAATGCGGAACGCGCTGAATTGACAGGTATGTTTATCACCTCGATCGCAGCCGGCTCAGCCGTCACGCTACGAAATAAATCTGCTACCGAAGATTATCTTGCGGGAACGGGAATTGACAATCAAGCCGTTAATCATGCCTGCATTTTGCTGCAGAGGATTGCGTGATACCTGAAGGAATAAAAGCCTTCTATAAGGAAAGAAAAAGGAACCGGAGATCAATTCATATTCTTCGGTTCTCTTTCAAACAAGCTTTTTCCCCTGTTATGAGAAAATGGAAGAACAAAACGGATAAAGCTACAGAATTACTAAAAAATAGGCTGCGTATCCTGTCAGCATCAAAGCGCCGTGCCAGCGGTTAAGCCGTTTTTCTTTTGCACAGAATAAAAGCAAAAGCAGAGCCGCTGCCGCTGCAACAATACTGTCAAAACGAAAATTTTCTGTAAAGCCTACCGGATGAATCAGAGCAGAAAGTCCGACTACAAACAGAATATTAAAAATATTGCTCCCTACAATATTGCCTATGGCAATATCGTGCGTGCCTTTCCTTGCTGCCGTGACAGAAGTAACAAGCTCGGGCAAAGAGGTGCCCAGCGCCACAATGGTAAGACCGATAAAACGTTCAGTCATGCCGAGCTTTGTGGCAATCTCAGAAGCCGCGTCCACCACGATGTTGCTTCCCCCTACCGTCATGGTCAGACCAAGAAGGCAGGATACGATTATCTGCCAAAGCTTTCCGTATTTGAAGCTTCCGGTTTCATTATGATTGGTTTGTTCTTCTCCACTGCTTCTTTTCGTCGTGATAAATAAATAAACAAAATAAAGAATGAAGATAAACGTCTGTACAATGCCGTCCGCAAGCCCGATGCTCCCGTCGAAGCCCTGTATCAGCAGCAGCACGCTGATGGCTGTCAGAAAGGGAAGCTCATATCGGACTGTGCTTCCGGCAACCGCGAGCGGAGTAATGGCTGAAGAAATCCCGAGAATAATAAGAATGTTCAGTATATTGCTGCCCAGCACATTTCCTATTGTAATGTCAGCATTGCCCTTAAGTACAGCGGAGATGCTGACTGCCGCTTCGGGCATGCTGGTGCCCATTGCAACTACGGTAAGACCTATCACAAGCTGCGGTATTCCAAGCCTTCCCGCAAGTCCTGAGGCTCCGCCTACAAACAAATCTGCTCCCTTTACAAGCAGGACAATCCCTGCAGCCAAAACAAGTGTCCATCCAAAGATTTCCATTACAAATACCTCCTTTACCGGGGCAGAGTAAACACAGAAACTGTTCTGTGTAAGCTGCTCCCTTTGTTGCTAACACAGTATATAGGATTTCCCTCTTTGCCGGTAGAAATCTATAATTCATGATAATAAGGGCAGATATTTTCAAAATGTCCGTCCTTCATTCTGAAACCGTTTGGAATTATACCCAACGGAACAAATCCAAGCCTTTCATATAAATGTCTGGCGTGGATATTACTTTCAACCACTGCGTTAAACTGCAATATTTTAAATGCATGTTTCTTTGCCTGACGCAGGCTGTCCAAAACAAGCTTTTCCCCCACATGCCGGCCTCTGCTTTTAGAGCTGACCGCGTAGCTTGTATTGCAAATGTGTCCGCATCGCCCGACATTATTGGGATGAAGTATGTAAAGTCCGCATATGGTACGGCTGTTCTCATCTTCAGCCACAGCGGCATATGTCTGCGCCGCAAAAAATTCAGCTCCTGTTACATTGTTCAGTAATTCTTCCTGAGGGAAAGCGATGCCCTCCTCTACAACTTCGTTCCAAATCTGAATCATTGCTTCCAAATCTTTTTTTTCATAAGCGCGCACTATCATTTTAATCACTCCATAATTTTCGATTGTAATCTGACAAATTTTAAGAGAAACAAAATCACACGGCATATTATAGCACAATGAACATGGGATCTGAAGAACCGATTTTCATTGAGTTTCTTGTATGCTGCCAGTAGACAAACGAAAAAAGAGATCATATAATAAAGCCAGCAAAAAAAACACAGGTTTTTTTGGAGGATATTCATGTTTGCGAAAATGCGGAACCGAATGACCGGAACTCAGTGGATTGCAGTCGGTTTTTTGACCATTATATTATGCGGAACCCTCCTTCTCATGCTGCCGGTATCCAACCGGGAGCCGGGAGGGACGGATTTTCTGTCGGCGCTGTTCACAGCGACCAGCGCCACCTGTGTGACAGGGCTGGTGGTTGTGGACACCTATCAGCACTGGAGTCTGTTCGGACAGACGGTGATTATCATGATGATTCAGGTAGGCGGCCTCGGTTTTGTGACTATTGGCGTGACCATTCTTCTGATGATGGGAAAAAAAATCGGGCTTGCAGACAGAGGCCTCTTAAAAGATAGTGTGAATACACTGGAGATTGGCGGAATTGTCCGTCTTACAAAGCTGATCGTCAAAGGAACGCTTTTGATAGAGGGTGTGGGCGCACTGCTTTTTGCCATCCGGTTTATACCGGAATTTGGACTTCTTAAGGGAGCCTATTATGGGATATTTCATTCCATATCTGCTTTCTGTAATGCCGGCTTTGACCTGATGGGGCAGTTTGAGGCATATTCTTCCCTGAGCCGCTACGCGGATGATTGGTTAGTGAATCTGACGGCAGTAAGCCTGATTCTGACGGGCGGCCTTGGCTTTGTTGTATGGAGAGATCTGCATAAGAACCGGCTTCATTTCAGGAAATATACGCTGCATACGAAGATGGTATTAACGGCATTTGCAGTTCTTGTCATAGTACCCACGGTTTTGTTCTGGCTTTTGGAACGGAATGGAGTGCTGGCAGGTATGAGCGGTTCCGGACAGTTTCTTGGGTCCCTTTTTGCGGCAGTGACGCCCAGAACGGCAGGATTTAATACAACCGATGTGGCGGGAATGGGCGATGCCGGGAAACTGCTTACTATGGTTTTGATGCTGATTGGCGGAAATCCGGGTTCTACGGCGGGCGGCGTTAAGACAACGACAATTATGGTCCTTTTATGTTATATTGTGTCCATGATTCAGCATCGGGACGGTGTTAATGTCTACGGACGGAGACTGGAGGACGGGATGATTGAAAAGGCAGCCATAGTATTTACTCTGTCCCTTTCTATGGCGGTGACCGCATCCTTTCTTATCTGTGCAGTGGACAGGCTTCCGCTGACGGATGTGCTTCTGGAGACCTTTTCTGCGGTCAATACTGTGGGAATGAGTACGGGGATTACGAGGGACACAGGCGCGTTTTCCAGGTTTGTTCTGATCCTTTTGATGTACTGCGGCCGGATCGGAAGTCTGTCATTTGCTATGGCATTTACGGATAAACGTCAGAAATCCAGTGTCCGCCAGCCAATGGAGCGGATTAATATCGGTTAATGGGGGATTACTTTATGAAATCATTTTTAATTATCGGAATGGGCCGGTTCGGTCATTATCTCTGTCAGGAGCTGTCCAAGCTGGGGAATGAGATTCTGGCTGTGGATGAAGATGAAGAGCGTCTGGCTCCCTGTCTTCCGCTGGTTACAAGCGCTAAGATTGGAGACTGTACAAAGCCGGAGGTGTTACAGGAGCTTGGAATCGGAAATTTTGACAGATGCTTTGTCTGTATCGGAACGAATTTTCAGAGTAGCCTGGAAATTACCAGCCTTTTAAAAGAAATGGGAGCAGGTTATGTGGTCAGCCGCGCCAGCACGGATGTTCAGGCAAAATTCCTTCTCCGCAACGGGGCGGATGAGGTTGTCTATCCGGAGCGTGATATTGCTGAAAAGATTGCGAAAAAATCAAGTGCAAACCATGTTTTTGATTTTGTAGATTTGGGGGATTACGGAATTTATGAAGCCCTTCCAATGAAAAACTGGGTAGGAAGGAGTATTAAGCAATTAAACGTTCGTGTCAACTACGGTGTCAGTATCCTTGGCATACGAAATAGCGACGGCACCATGCTTATGCCCGGAGCGGATTACTGTTTCCGTGCGGAGGACCATCTGCTTATTCTGGGGAGCGATACTGATCTGGCCAAATTTTTGAAAAAGCTTTGACAGATAATATGATCAGCGTCCCCGGCATGTCTATACATGAATATGCGGTATTTCCTGCAGGCATAGACATACCGGGGATGTTCTCTGTCCGGCGTTCTTTTCCCAATATTATATCTTCATGTTGTCAAATCCAGTAATTCTGCCTGCTTAAGCAGGAATCGGTAGCGCATTTGTACAGCCTTGAGTTCGTAAATAGAGCAGTCAATCAGATCCGGATCAACCACATTTTCAAAGTTGGAGTAAGCACAGTCCAGTGCAGATTTAGTCTTTCGGATATCTTCTAAAAGCTGCTGTCTGCGGGGATCTGCACTCATGTTTGTTTCTGTGTGTCTCATCTGCATCTTCCTTCCTGTTCTGGGAAAATTGGGTTACTATCAGTATAGTCGCCAAAAGGAAAATTTATACGGAAACGGGAATATTTTTCATGTATTTTCATATAGTGAAACAGAGAGGGGCGGTAAACATGGAAAAAGAAACGGGAGTTCTGGTGATTGCGGGAGCATGTATGCTGGTGCTTTTTATAGTTACTGTAAAACATAAAGCAGAGCTTTTGCTGAATTTCTGCCTGAGGGCGGTTATGGGCGGAATCTCCATATATGGAATCAATATCCTGATGGAAATGTGGGGCATACCATGTGCGGTTGGAATTAATCTTTACAGCCTGCTGACCTCCGGGACTCTCGGATTCAGCGGTGTTTCTCTGCTCTATGC
>VSNE01000186.1 GCA_009774155.1 Lachnospiraceae bacterium | reverse complement strand
CTTTAAAGGTCTTGAGTATAATGGGTAACGTAAAGAGGAAAGGAGATTAAGAAAATGAAAGTACAGAATATTAAAGACGTAAACAAATTTTTTGAAGTGGTAGACAGCTGTGCAGGTAAAGTAGAATTAGTAACCGGTGAAGGAGACAGACTGAATCTGAAATCCAAGCTTTGTCAGTATGTGTCTCTTGCAAATATTTTTTCCAATGGCGAGATTCCGGAACTTGAGATTATCGCTTACGAAAAAGAGGATATTGATAAATTATTATCTTTTATGATTAACGGCTAATAAGTATAAATAAGCTGTAGCGAAGGGCGTTCCGCAGAGGGGCGCCCTTTTTGCCGTAAGAAAAATTATAAGCTGCTCTTTATGAATTGAAGCAAATAGGTTATAATAAAAAGCAACAGATTTATAAAAGATAACGGGGGACTGGCGATGAACTTTGCACATCTGCACGTGCATACAGAATACAGCCTTCTGGATGGCTCAAATAAAATCAAAGAGTACGTATCCAGGGTGAAAGAGCTGGGAATGAACAGCGCAGCGATTACGGACCATGGCGTCATGTATGGGATTATTGACTTTTATAAGGAAGCGAAAGCGCAGGGAATCAAGCCGATTCTTGGCTGCGAGGTTTATGTGGCTCCGAATTCCCGCTTCGATAAAGAAACCGCAGGAGGAGATGACAGGTATTACCATCTGGTATTGCTGGCAGAGAATAACAAAGGCTACCAGAATCTGATGAAGATTGTATCGCTCGGCTTTACGGAAGGCTTTTATTACCGCCCCCGTGTGGATAAAGAGATTCTTGAGAAATATCATGAGGGCATTATTGCCTTAAGCGCCTGTCTGGCGGGGGAGGTGCAGCGGTATATTTCCAAAGGAATGTATGGGGAAGCATGCGACACAGCCAGAAGGTATGAACATATATTTGGAAAGGGAAACTTTTTCCTGGAGCTTCAGGATCATGGAATTCCGGAGCAGAAGCGGGTGAATCAATCATTGCTCAGGATGAGCCGGGAGCTTGGTATTGAGCTGGTAGTCACCAATGATGTACATTATACTTATGAAGAGGATGTGAAGCCTCATGATATTCTGCTCTGTCTTCAGACCGGAAAACGGCTGGCAGATGAGAACCGTATGCGTTATGAGGGAGGGCAGTATTATGTGAAATCTCCGGAAGAGATGGCTGAGTTGTTTCCTTATGCCCTGCAGGCGCTTGAAAATACTCAAAGGATTGCGGAGCGCTGTAATGTGGAGATAGAGTTCGGAGTTACGAAATTACCCAAATATGATGTGCCGGATGGATATACCTCCTGGGAATATCTGAATAAGCTGTGTTATGAGGGCTTTTTGGAGCGCTATCCGGAGGACGACGGAACATTGAAGGAACAGCTCTCCTATGAGCTTTCCATTATAAAGAAAATGGGGTATGTGGATTACTTCCTGATCGTATGGGATTTTATTAAGTTTGCCAGAGATCATGGTATCGCGGTAGGACCAGGACGCGGTTCTGCAGCCGGAAGTCTGGTATCCTATACATTAGGCATTACCAATATTGATCCGGCGAAATATCAGCTTCTGTTTGAACGCTTTCTGAATCCAGAGCGGGTGTCTATGCCGGATATTGATATTGACTTCTGCTTTGAGCGCAGGCAGGAGGTTATTGATTATGTAGTGCGCAAATACGGAAAGGATCGTGTGGTGCAGATTGTCACATTCGGTACGCTGGCAGCCAGAGGCGTGCTTCGGGATGTGGGCCGGGTTATGGATCTGCCCTATGCATTTGTGGATTCTATAGCAAAGATGGTTCCCCAGGAGCTGAACATCACGCTGGATCGGGCGCTGCAGACGAACCCGGAATTCAGGACGCTTTATGAAACCAACGGCCAGGTGAGAGAGCTGGTGGATATGTCCAAGAGGCTGGAGGGCCTTCCGAGACATACGTCGATGCATGCGGCGGGCGTGGTGATCAGCCAGAAATCGGTAGACGAATATGTGCCCTTATCAAGAGCGCAGGACGGCTCTTTGACAACACAGTTTACAATGACAACTCTGGAAGAACTGGGGCTTCTGAAGATGGATTTCCTGGGGCTCCGGACGCTGACGGTGATACAAAATGCGGTGCGTCTTGCACAGAAAGGCAAAGGCGCGGACATAGAGATTGATAATATTGACTATAATGATAAAGCGGTATTGGATTCCCTTGGGACAGGGAGGACAGACGGCGTGTTCCAGCTGGAAAGTACAGGCATGAAAAACTTCATAAAAGAACTGAAGCCCCAAAGCCTGGAGGATATCATTGCAGGTATTTCCCTGTATCGTCCGGGTCCTATGGATTTTATCCCCCAGTATATCCGGGGTAAAAACCATCCGGACCAGATTACCTATGACTGTCCGGAGCTGGAGTCTATTCTGGAGCCGACCTATGGCTGCATCGTGTATCAGGAGCAGGTTATGCAGATTGTGCAGAAGCTTGCCGGCTATACGCTCGGGCGAAGCGACCTGGTACGCCGGGCCATGTCCAAGAAGAAAGCGTCTGTCATGCAGAAGGAGCGGCAGAATTTTGTCTACGGCAATGAGGCGGAAAAGGTGCCTGGCTGTATTGCCAGAGGAATACCGGAAAAGACAGCCAATAAAATTTATGATGATATGATTGATTTTGCCAAATACGCATTTAATAAGTCCCATGCGGCTGCTTATGCGGTGGTGGCTTATCAGACGGCCTGGCTGAAATATTATTATCCGGTGGAGTTTATGGCGGCCCTGATGACCTCTGTGATTGATAATTCTTCAAAAGTATCAGAATATATTCTGACCTGCCGGCAGATGGGAATTGAAATACTGGCGCCGGATATTAATGAAAGTGAGAGCGCCTTTTCTGTATCCGGAAATGCTATCCGCTATGGGCTGAACGCTATTAAAAGCGTAGGGAAACCTGTTATAGAAGAGCTTTTGGAGGAACATAAAAGGAATGGCCCCTTCCTTGATCTGAATGACTTTATCGGGCGTACTGCCGGAAAAGAGATTAATAAAAGAACCGTTGAAAATCTTATCAAATCAGGCGCTTTTGACGGCTTCCCGGCGAACCGCCGACAGATGATGACAGTCTACAGTCAACTCATGGATCAGGCGGCGCAGAAAAAGAAGAAGGAATTTGCCGGGCAGATGAGCTTGTTTGATTTTGTGCCGGAGGAGGAAAAGGAGGCATTCAGGATAAAGATTCCGGATGTGCCTGAATACAGCAAAGAGGATTTGCTGGCTTTTGAAAAAGAAGTGCTTGGTACATACATCAGCGGGCATCCTTTGCAGGAATACGAGGAACAGTGGAGGAGAGGAATTACTCATGTTACGACGGATTTTCTGGCAGCGGGAGAGGGAGAGGAGTCGAAGCTTTCAGACGGAGAACATGCGGTTATCGGAGGTATGATTACATCAAAGACGGTCAAGACGACCAGGAATAATAAGATGATGGCGTTCATTAATATTGAGGATCTGCTGGGAACCGCCGAGGTGATTGTTTTTCCGAAGGATTATGAGAAAAATTCAGGGCTTCTGAATGTGGACAGCAAGGTATTTGTCGGCGGGCGGATTTCCGCGGAGGAGGACAAGGCAAGTAAACTGGTTCTGGAGCGGATAGTTCCCTTTGAAACGTTTCATAAAGAGCTTTGGATTCAGTTTGCAGATATGCAGGAATATCAGAACAGGGAGGAGGAATTATATCGGACACTTATGGAGAGCGAGGGCGGGGACAGAGTCATTATCTATGTGCGTAAAGAGAAAATGAAGAAGACACTTCCGTCCAACCGGAACATTCAGATCGATTCCAGGCTTCTGGAAAAATTATATACGGAGTTTGGAGAGAAAAACGTGAAAGCTGTTGAGAAGCGTATTGAAAATGTTTCCAAAATGAATTAAAATGATAAACAGAACTTGCTTATAAAACTTTTTGCGGAGGAAGAAACCATGGCAAAAGAAATTAATACGATAGGAGTCCTGACAAGCGGCGGAGACGCGCCGGGTATGAATGCGGCAATTCGTGCAGTTGTCCGCAAAGCACTTGTAAACGGAAAGCAAGTGAAGGGTATCCGTAGAGGATATCAGGGGCTTCTGGAAGAGGATATTTTTGATATGACCAGAGAATCAGTCAGTGATATTCTGGACAAGGGAGGCACAATCCTGTTCACAGCCCGCTGCTCGGATTTCCGTACAGAGGAAGGGCAGGCAAAGGGCGCTGAGATTTGCAAAAAACACGGCATCGACGGATTGGTTGTTATCGGAGGAGACGGCTCTTTTGCAGGGGCGCAGAAGCTTGCGAACCTGGGTGTGAATACAGTCGGCGTTCCTGGCACGATTGATCTTGACATTGCCTGCACGGAATATACGATTGGATTTGATACCGCTGTTAATACGGCGATGGAGGCGATTGATAAAGTGCGGGATACTTCTACCTCCCATGAGCGGTGCAGCATTATCGAGGTTATGGGACGCAATGCCGGCTATATTGCTTTGTGGTGCGGAATTGCAAACGGAGCCGAAGATATTCTGATTCCGGAAGGCTATGATTATGATGAACAGAAAATCATTAATAATATTATCAGCAACCGGAAGTGCGGCAAAAAGCATCATATTATCATTAATGCAGAGGGTATCGGCCATTCTACCTCCATGGCAAGAAGAATTGAGGCAGCTACCGGCGTGGAAACCCGTGCAACGATTCTGGGTTATATGCAGCGCGGAGGTAATCCGACCTGCCGTGATCGTGTGTATGCGACTATGATGGGCGCTCTGGCAGTGGATCTGCTCTGCGAGGGCAAAACGAATCGCGTAGTTGGATATACGAACGGAGAGTTCAAGGACTTTGATATTAATGAAGCATTGGGAATGAATAAGGGAGTATCTTCCTATATGACGGATGTGGCAAGGGATATGTCAAGGTAATGATTACAAGCACATCAAATCCGCAGGTGAAGAATCTGCAGCTTCTGAAGAAGAAGTCCGGCGCGAGGAATGAGCAGAATGTTTTCCTGGTGGAAGGTATGAAGATGTACCAGGAAGCGCCCCGCAGCAAAATAAAGAAGGTATATATTTCCAAAAGCTTATATCAAGAAAAAGGACAGGCATTTCTTCAGGGGATAGAAACGGAGGTGCTGGACGATCATGTGTTTCTGGCCGCCAGTGACACAAAGACGCCGCAGGGTCTCCTTTGCGTGGTAGAGCAGTTTCACTATCTTCTGGAGGATATGCTTCAAAAGAAAAATCCGCATCTTCTGCTGCTTGAAAATCTGCAGGACCCGGGCAATGTGGGAACAATTATGCGGACTGCGGAGGGGGCCGGCGCAGACGGCATTATTCTGAGCCGTACTTCGGTGGACCTGTATCATCCTAAAACAATCCGTTCTACAATGGGTTCCATTTACCGGATGCCGTTTTTGTATGTAAACAGTCTGGAAGAGATTCTTCCGATTTTGAAGAAACAGGGTATTCGCACCTATGCGGCGCATCTTCAGGGGAAGAACTGCTATGATCAGGAGGATTATAGAAAGGGCTGCGCATTTTTTATCGGGAATGAGGGCAATGGGCTCAGCGAGGGCCTGAGCCGGAAAGCGGATGCCTGGATTCGTATTCCTATGCAGGGAAAGCTGGAATCCCTGAATGCAGCAATAGCTGCTTCTATATTGATGTATGAAGCCTGTCGGCAGCGCCGATAGGCTTTTCTTTCGTTTTTCTTAAGATTCTTGATACAATTTGGTTACAAAAAGTTGACAAATATGCATAATTCTGATAAAATCTCCGTAATA
>VSNE01000185.1 GCA_009774155.1 Lachnospiraceae bacterium | reverse complement strand
ATTCACAGAACGACCTTCCATTCAGTCCGCCGCGCGCCGGATATTCCTCCTATGGGCAGCACACTTCTACACCTTTTTCCTTCAGAAGCCGCATCCATTCCTCCGAGGGCTTCCTGTCCGTTATAACTGCATCTATCTGCGTCAAATCCGCCGTCTTTTCCAATCCAACGCAGTCAAACTTCGTATGATCTGCAAGCAGGTAAACCCGGTTCCCATGTTCTATCAGCATCTTTTTCATATCGCTTTCCATCTCATGGGAATCAAAGATCCCGCCGTCCCTGCGGATTCCTCTGCAGCCTATAAAAACCATGTCCAGATGATATCCCTGCACTACATTCCGCGCCATAATTCCCTGAAGGGAATAAGACTGCCGGTTGACATAGCCTCCGGTTGACAATAAGCGGTATTTTGTATGATCCAGATCCTTTACAGCCTTTGCCGAGTTCGTCAGCACAAGCAGATCCTCCCGATCCCCCAGGACGGCCAAAAGCTCCTGCGCCGTGGAGCTGGCGTCACAGCCGATACTTGCATTTGCAGGCACATACTCAGAAGCCAGAACCGCAATCCTCTGCTTCTCATTTATGTTTGTCTTTGCACGCTTTAAAAAGTTAACTTTTTCAGAGAAATCCTCCTCCCTTAAAACAGCGCCGCCGTAGATCCGTTTCACCAGGCCCGCCGCTTCCAGCCGTTCCAGATCCCGCCGGATTGTCTCGGGAGTAACCTCAAGCTTTTCACTCAGCTTTGTGACAAACACCTTTTTATTCAGGCGGACAATCTGCACAATATATTCCAGCCGTTCTTTCTGAGCCATAGTTCACCTCTTAAATGCCGCTCATAATTTTCAGATAATTCCGGTAACGGGCATCTACCTGCTCCCGGCTCCTCACCCCGTCCGTGGCTCCTACCGCTTCTACCGCCACCGACGCGGCACAGTTGGCAAGCTCCGCGCATTCCTTCAGACTTTTTCCCTCTAAAAGCCCGCAGATAAAGCCGGAGGCAAAATTATCTCCCGCGCCGGTAGTATCAATGCAGTTGGACCGCGGGTATCCCGGCACGATAAAACGTTCCGCCCCGTTCTTCACAAGACAGCCTTTTCTGCCAATTTTGATAAGGACATTTTTCACTCCCAGAGAAAGCAATGCGTCCGCGATCTCATCCGCATCCTCTTTCCCGATAATTTCCTTTGCTTCCTCATAATTCGGGAAAAAGTAATCCACATAGGAAAGAGCTTCTTTGATATCCTCTAAGGTTTCGCCTCTTTTGTTCCCCACAATGTCCGCGCAGATCAGCATTCCCAATTTCTTTGCACGCTTAAAAAGAGGAACCATCAGACGTTCGTCTAGCTGAGGATTGTTGAAAATACTGGCAAAGGAAAGAATACGCCCTTCATTTACCGCTTCCATATCCACATCCTCCGGACAGAATGTCCAGATACTGCCGCTTTGGTTGTTGATGAAGGTACGCTCCCCGTCATCTCCGATCAAACCGATATTAATCCCTGTTATTTTGTTTTTATCTCTTTTAAGCCATGTGGTATCTATATTATTTTTTCTGCAGTGTTCCATAATCATGGAACCGATCATATCGTCTCCGATACAGCTTATCAGCTTTACCTTATGTCCCAGCCGGGTAAGAATGGTGGATTCATTCAGGGCGTCTCCGCCCACGGACCATATCATCTGCCGCGCCGGGTAGGATGCTGACTCCAGAAGGTTTTTTCCCACCGGGTATACCTGCAGATCCATATGGGCCGCTCCGACGATCACCACTTCACAGACATCTTTATTATTCATATCTGACCTCTCATTTACGCCGGATTATCGTTCCAGCGCTTCTGCCATTTCACGCATAAGCGCCGCGTCGCCCTCTTCCAGCTCCAGCGCCGCCGCATTGGTATTTTCCTTCAGATGCTCCTTGTTGGCCGTACCTGTCAGAATGGTAATCTTCTCATCCTGCGCAAGCACCCATGCCATCGCCAAATCAGCGACCGTGCACCTGTATTTTTTACAGAGTCCTTCCCTCAGCTCGTCCATAAAATCCATTGCCTTCGGCATGTTTTCCGGCTGAAACCATTTCTTGCTGCACTGTGCTCCCTTCGGAACGTAATCCCTGTTCAGCCTTCCACTTAACATGCCCTGTTCCAGCGGTGAATATGCCTGAAACACAATTCCTTTTTCCCTGCAGAGCGGAAGCAGCTCATCCTCCGCCCCCCGGTCAAGAACACTGTATTTTGCCTGAATCATATTCAATTCTCCGTATTTCATATATTCCTCCGCCTGACTTACACTGACATTGGCGGCTCCGATTCCCCGGATCTTTCCTCTGGCCTTTAATTCATTCAGCGCCTCCATCGTCTCGGCAATCGGAGTCGGAAACGGCTCCGCAGCCTGCCAGTGGGACATATAGATGTCAATATAGTCCACGTCTAAACGTTCCAGGCTGGCGTCAATTTCCTCCATAATGGATTCTCTGCTCACATTGCGGTAAAGCTGTACATCGCCCACCTTATTGAACGGAGCGCCTGTTCTGGTCCATACCAGGCCGAACTTGGTAATGAGCGTAATTTCTTCTCTGTTCATCCCCTTCAGCGCTTTTCCGATCATCCGCTCGCTCTGTCCGAAATTATACCCCGGGGCAGTATCAATCAGTTTAATTCCATATTCCGGGCAAGCCCGGATTGCATCTATACACTGTTTCTCATCCTTATCCCCGCCCCATGCCGGACCGCCGCCGATGGACCAGCATCCAAGGCCAATTCTGGAAATCTCTTTCTTCATCTTATTCCGCCTTTCCGTCTGCTTGGAACAACAGGATTTTTTCAGCCGCTCTCTGCCTGATGGCCGCGCGTACTTCTCTCTCCATTGCCAGGAACGGTTCACCGCTGTGCGCCCGGACGGCATCCATGGCTGCCTGGCAAAGCTCCGTATGAATATTAATCTTCGTGATGCCAAGACTGATTGCCGTACGGATATCATCGTCTCCGATGCCGGAAGCTCCGTGAAGCACCAGCGGCACACTCACCGCATCTCTTACCTTCTCTACCACCTGAAAATTCAGCCGCGGCTCAGACGTATAGACTCCGTGCTGATTGCCGATTGCAACCGCCAGAGAGTCGCATCCGGTTCTCTCCACAAACTCGGCCGCCTGCGCCGGGTCCGTATATTTATATGCAGCCAGCGCTTCCTCATAGACAGTCTCATTGCCCACATGGCCAAGCTCTGCCTCCACCGGAACGCCCAGCGGATGAAAATAGTCAACCACCTCTTTGGTAAGACGGATATTCTCCTCCAGATCAAATGCGGACGCATCTCTCATAACAGAGTTCATTCCGTGCTTATAGGCGTTCTGAACAATATCCATGCTGCGGCCGTGATCCCAGTGGGTGATGACCGGAACAGCTGCCTTCTTCGCCATGGATACCATCATCCAGCAGAAATCCTCAAAAGAGGTGTTTCCCACGAATCCGGTTCCAAAGGAAATAATGACAGGGGCGCGCAGCTCCTCTGCCGCATCCATAACGCCCATAAGCATTTCCGCATTCCACACGTTAAAGTGCGGAACCGCGTAATGGCCCGCCTTTGCCTTTTCTTCCCAGTATCTGATATTTGCTAACATAATAATCTCCTTTTATAAATCTTCCATTTTAATAACGCCTTTTATAATATCTGCCTTGCGGCTTAAGGATTCCTCAAAGGCCCTCTGCACCTCACGGTAATTATAGATATCCGTAACCATGGACTTTACATCGAACCGTCCGGATGAAATGGCCTCCATCGTCATCGGATAATTGTTCGCATAGCGGAATACGGTCTGAATCTTCACTTCCCGGTTAATGCTCAGAAAATTAATCGGAGTATCTCCCGGTACGGTTCCGACAATCATGATTCTCCCTCCCCGCATCACCAGATTTGTAGTCTGGCCCGCGGTAACCGGACTGCCCGCAGTCTCAAAGACAATATCTGCGCCCAGGCCTCCCAGAATCTCTCCGGCCCTGGCAACGGTGTCTTCCTTCCTGCCGTCGATTACCTCCATAGCGCCCAGCCTTTTCGCCATATTCAGACGTTTGTCAATGACATCCGATACGACAATCTCCGCGGCTCCCATGACCCGGCACGCCTGCAGCGTCATAAGGCCGATGCAGCCCGCGCCGAGAATTACAATTTTTTTCCCCGGCTTCACGTCGGCTTCCATTGCAGCGTGCATTCCCACTGCCGCCGGCTCCACAAGCGCGCCTTCCATAGTATTCATATTATCCGGAAGCTTGTACGTCAGCGCTTCCGGATGAGTCATATAGTTGGTCAGCGCTCCGCGGTAATTCGGCCAGGTTGCAAGAAAATCCACCTCCGGGCAAAGATTATAGCGTCCTGTCAGGCAAAACCTGCATTTTCCGCACGGAACACCCGGTTCTATATTCACTCTGTCGCCTGCTTTAAGCTTTTTCACTTTTGATCCCACATCCACAACCGTTCCGGCGCATTCATGCCCAAGCCCGATCTTCTGGCCCGGATTCCCGGACGGGATGAACGGGCCTTTCTCAAAGCCGTGAATATCAGAGCCGCAGATTCCCACATATTCTACCCTCACCAGAACCTCGTCCTCCTTCGGAACCGGAACAGGCGCATCCTGAATCCGCATGGTTCCCGGCGTCACAAGAATTGCTTCTGTATTCTTCATATGTATATCCCCGTCAGTCCTCGTAATCATAGGTTATGATTACTTTAATCGCCTCTTTGTCCGCCATAGCCTGAAAGCCCTCTTCCCAATGGGACAGACCGATTCTGTGAGTAATCATAGGCTGTACTTTGACTGCGCCGCTCTCTAAAAGACGCACCGCATTTCTCCAGGAAGTAGAATTATATGCCATATGTCCGATAATACTCTTGTTCCAGGTCGTGATATCATTGATGGAAAATTCCAGCGGACGCAGGCCCATGCCGACTCTTATCACTTCCCCGTTCGGCCTTAGCATCTCAATCGCCTGCTTCAGCGCAATATTGGCACCGGAGCACTCTATCACCAGGCCAAGGTTGTCCCTTCCGCAGATCTCCTGACATCTTGCCACCACATCCTCCGCGGAACCGTTGACGCAGTGGGTGGCGCCCAGCTCCTTTGCAATGCCGAAACGGACTTTTGTATCCTCCTGAAGACCCACCATAACGATATTTACCGCGCCCATAATTCTTGCCATCTGTACGGAGAAAAGTCCCAGCGGGCCTGTGCCGAATACGACCGCATCCTGACCGGGCAGAAGGGAGGACTGCTGTGCAACTGCTTTATATGCATTGCAGATTGGATCAAGAACCGCCGCCTCCTCATATGTGACCTTCTCCGGAATCTCCCATAATGCGTGTTTGTGAATCTTCAGAATCTCACCGGGAATAAGACAGTATCTGGAAAACCCGCCGCCCCATGTATTGTAGTCCAGACCCAGATTAAGCTTATGTTCACAGCACAGGAAATCGCCCCGTTCACATGCAGGGCATACGCCGCAGACATGCGCGCTGTTATCCGATACCACTCTCTGTCCGACCTTCCAATCCGTCACATTCGTACCGACTTCTACAATATCGCCGGCAAACTCATGTCCACGGATGGAATTAAACTCATCTGAACCGTTCTCCACCTTAAAATGCTTCATATCCGCCCCGCAGATAGCTGCCGCTTTTATTTCGATGACTACGTCATCCGGGCCGCACACCGGCGCCGGCACATCGATCAGACGGTATCCGCCGAACGGTTTTCCATACCTTGCTAAAGCTTTCATAAGCGCAAGCTCCTCCTTGTTTTTTGCTTTGTTTAGATC
>VSNE01000184.1 GCA_009774155.1 Lachnospiraceae bacterium | reverse complement strand
GTAGTGGCAAACTGCGGATTTTCATGTTAAAATCAGCTTATATAAACGGATAATGACACAACATTTTCTATAAATCAAGGAGAAAGACGGATCATGATTCAAAATGAAATAGCAAATGCAATATTCAGCAGCGGAAAATATATAAAGCAGTGTTTTCTCACCGAACTTGGCAGATACTATGCCGGCAGTTCAGACAGCAGTCCTGACTTCACTCAATATATGCAGATGCTGGAACAGCTTCATACTCTGTATCATTCCCTGGGATCGGGATTGGAGAGTCCGGACAGGCTTATTCAGGAGGCCGCAGATTCTGTGCCTTTCCCGGCCGGCAAAGGCGCCGTGGAAAGTTTTGGCCGCAAATATATAAGCGCTCTGAATTGTATACTCGTAAACACGATCCGATTCCGCAGATGCTATTGTTGTATACAGCGCAATGACATAATACCCGGCATCGGCTCCCATATGATAACAAATCTCGGTCAGATTATAACAAGCTTAAACGACGGTTATATTCCCGTAATAGACACCTCAAACGCAAACAATATATTTACTGAAATCAGCAGAAATCACGGAAAAAATGCATGGGAGCTTTACTTTCGGCAGCCGCTGTCAGCGGGCCTGCAGGACGTTCCCGCCGGGGAGGTAAAACGATTGGACGGAATTCCCGGGTTTATGCCTTCCTATAACATGGACTGCCTGATGAATCCTGAGCTTATCAGCTTCTGGCGGGAGGCCGTAAGAAAATATATGCCCTTCTCTCCCGAATTGGAAGCAAAGATCCAGGACGCTCTGAGCAGTCTTCCTTTTAACGGCGATACGAGGATTCTGGGAATCTTGTGCCGGGGAACTGATTACACAGGCACCCGGCCGTATAATCATCCTTCTCAGCCTCCTGTGGAAATTATTCTGTCAGAAGCAGAGGAAGCAATGTATCGGTATCAATGCGATTACTGCTATCTTGCCACCGAGGATCAGCAGATCCTAAAGAGGTTTCAGGACAGATTTCAGAATAAGCTTTTGACCACTCAGGAAATTTATTACCCGTCGGACTTAAATAACGCTCTTAATCAGTCCGGCATAAACAGCCATATTGATATCCATCAGAAAAATATGGAATATCTGACTGCCCTAGCTCTCCTGTCCAAATGTCAGCTGTTGATCGGCGGACGCACCAGCGGGATCGTTGTTTCGATTCTCCTTTCCGACGGCTTTGAACACACCCATATATGGGATAACGGCCGCTACGGCATTGACGACACATTTACATTGGCATCCCACATACTTTAAGCTTTCGACGGAGGAAATGACGCATGAAAATTCAGTTTTTAAACGGCGGGCTTGCAAATCAGGCCTTTCAGTATATTTTTGCCAGATATTACGAATTATCTCATCCGTGGGACAAAATGTATATGGACGACAGCTATTTCGCCCTGCATACGGTGCACAACGGATATGAGCTGGAAAAGGTTTTCGGAATCAGGCCCCATATGCTGAGCGAGTGTTTTACGCCGGAGGTGTGGAGTTTTATTCTTGAGGAAAAAAGGAAAGGAAAGAGTGTTCCGCAGGTTCTCTCTGAAAACGGAACCGACATCTATATGCTGTCCGAGGTGGGAGACGCCTGTCAAAGCTTTAACCCCTTTGACGGAAAAATATTCTCTCTTCCAACCAACCGGTACATGCCCGATATTCTCGATCTGCCGGGAAATATCTATTACCACGGCTATTGGATCAATAAAAGCTGGTTTTCTGCGTACCGGGAAACTTTTCTTAAAGAACTTTGTTTTCCTGAGATTCCGGATCAAAGGAACCAGGCTTACCTGGAACAGATTTTATCCTGTAATTCTGTCTCCGTCCATGTCCGGCGGGGGGACTATGTCACCCTTAATGTGGCATATCGTCCTGACGAATATTCTATGTTAATAAAAAGCTTTACCAGTCAGGTGCCGGACGGCGCAAAATGGCATCTCTTTGTATTCTCGGACGATATTACATGGTGCAGGGAGCATGCGCAGGAGCTGGGATTCCACTCCTTTCAGGACATTACCTATGTAGAAGGAAATACAGAGGGGAAAAATTATCTTGACTTGCAGCTTATGAGTAAATGCAAGGGAATGATTCTGTCAAACAGTGCCTTTTGTTATCTGGCGGCATTATTAAATACAGAAAAGCAGTATATGACAAATCCAAGAGAAAGAAACATATAATATGCTTCAGAAACAACTTGAGGCTGCCGAACGGAAATCCCGGACGGCAGCCTTTTATGTTCCAATATCGTATGTTTTATTTGTCACTGAAGAATATCCAGCACCCGCTGAGGCACCGCATTGGCCTGAGTCAGCATGGACAGAGCCGCCTGGCTCACAATATTCTCAGCCGTGAAAACAGTAAACTCCGATGAGACATCCGCATCCCGGATTCCGCTCTCCATTGCCGTCATATTTTCTGTGGTAACGGACAGATTGTTATGCGTATGCTGCAGATGATTTTCTGCCGCGCCAAATGTAGAACGGATCGTAGTTACCGCCTGGATGGCAGTCTCAATCTTAGGAATCGCATTATTTGCATCTTTCGTATTGGTGAGGTCAATATCGTCAATTCCCAAAGCCTTGCTGCTCACATAATACCTTGTTACGTCCAGTGTCTCCTGACTTGAATGTCCGATCTGAAGCACAATATCGTCTTTCCTTTCAGGAGGTTTGGCCGGCACCACAAATCCGCTTCCTGATTCAAAAAGAGGAATTTCATTAAATTCAGAGCTGCCCCCGATCCGATCAATCTCATTTAACAGCTCAAGACGCTCCTGTTCAATATTTGCTCTTGCTGTGGAATTATATGTTCCATTGGCGGATTCTATCGCCAGAGTCTTTAACCGATGGAGCATGGAATGAACCTCTGTCAGTGTACCTTCACCTGTATTGACCAGGCCGATCCCGTCGTCGCAATTACGCATGGCCTGATCCAACCCCCGTATTTGGGCACGCATTCCTTCAGTGAGAGCCAGACCTGCCGCATCGTCACCGGCACGGTTAATCCGGTACCCTGAGGACAGCTTTTCCAGGGATTTTGCCATCTTTCCCTGACTGATTCCGTGATTCCTGGATGCGTTAACAGCCGATATATTATTCTTTATCCGCATAAATCTCTTTCACCTCTCTTTTCTCTTATATAACTTTTATCGGCGCTTTTTTCCAAACTATAAGAGTCCTTTTTCATAATTTCAGACGGTTCTCTAGACGACAAGGTTCCCTGTCTCTCGGGTCGCGTTCATCATCATCTGAAGCTGCAGAATCTGAATCAGGCTTGCATAGCTTTCCTGATCCATGGCCGCATCCCCCCCTGCCAGGCCGAACAGGCTGCCAAGGCCATATGTACTGTTCATACCAAGACCGGATATACCGCCAAGTCCCGGAAAGCCGCTCATGCCGTTCATAGCGTATAAAGAATTCATCGCGGACTGACCGCCTCCTCCGGTCGTCACGGTTCTGTTGGCATAAAGAGCGTCTCCGTCCATATAGGACAGTACCTTCCGGACATAATTCTGGGTTTCCGAATAGGGAGGGATTCCCCCGTATTTTTCCACGCTCCCCGGTCCCGCGTTATATGCGGCCAACGCAAGGCTGACATCTCCGAACTTATCCAGGTTCGCCTTCAGATACTTGGCTCCTCCCATAATATTCTGCCTCGCGTCATACGGATCGGAAACCCCCAGAGTTCTGGCGGTTCCGGGCATAAGCTGCATGACTCCCATGGCCCCTGCATGAGAAACGGCCTCGGAATTAAAATTGGATTCTGTCTTTGCCACTGCCTTAATCAGCCTGGAGGAAATGCCGAATTTGGCCGCCGCCTCCTCGAAAATGGCATCCATGTCTTCCGATATTGCACCCAGCCTGTCTTTCAGCACGGTGCCGAAGCTTCCCAGGTCTGCGCCTGTCTGATACCTGTCCTGGATATTGGTCGGAAGCAGAAAATTAAGTCCTGCTGACGAAAGTGAATCTGTTATCATTCTTCATTTACCTCCTCTGTCTGTTCTGCCTTTCTGTCCGGCACATAATTCAGAAAATACACATAAATATCCACCACTGCCTGATACAGCTCCTCAGGAATGGCGGAGCCCAGCTTGATCTGGCTTAAAAGAGTTGCGAGGGAATCATCTTCATATACGGGGATTCCCGCATTCATGGCGGCCTCCGTAATCTTTTCCGCCATATATCCCATTCCTGACGCCACCACTACCGGCGCGCCGTTTTTCTCCGGATCATATTTAAGAGCCACTGCTTTTTTTTTCATCAGATGATCAAATTCTGACATTAATAGTTCTCTCCTTCTGCCTGATTTCCCGGAATACCTCCTCGACCCTTACATCCTTTGTCTTTTTCTCCACAAGAAGCCGGTCAAGTCCTAAATTGTTCTTTTTTAATATTCCCGTGATATGCTCCTGTATCGAATCCTTTTCTCCGGTAAGGGACTCGGGAACATAGAGCCGCATATCCACCTGTCTTCCCTGGAGAGCCATAACCATCTCAAACTTGCCGAGACTTTGAATATCAAAGCGCAGAAGCATCTTGATTTTACGCTCCTCATCCTCCCGCTCCCTGTCCGCGTCCGGATCTAACCACATCTCGGACATCACATCCTTCCCCTGGTATTGGAAAGGAATCAGAAGATGCATCAAAGGAAGATACACGCTCTCGTTCAGAAGCATACCGTTAAATATATCATAAAACTGCTGGATATTTTCCAGCCCCGCCTCTCCGTTGGCGCCTTTGAGCAGAAGCGATGAAAATACATCCGCAAACCCGCGCCCCGATGCTCGCACTCTCAGAGACAGAAGAGTATTTTCAAAATCCTCGCCGGCATTTCCCGGGTACCAGCGCTGAAACTCCTTGCTTCCCGTCATCCTGTTGAAAAGCTGATGAAGCTTTTCCCCGTCGCCGTTTTCATATTTCACGGCATGGAGAATAAAAAGCATAACCGCGTTGCGGACAGCCCCGTAATCGTGGGTACGGGAAATATAATTGGAAAGATAAGGAATCAGGCGGCTGTTGAAAAGCGCCGCATTGCCGGCCGTATCCCCGTCGGGAGCCTCCCAGTCCACCGAGTTTATAAGCTGTCTGAAATCCTCCCTGAACGGCCTGAGCATCAGACGGCTGATATCCTCTGCCAAAGACTGCATCTGTTTTAGCTGATGGCCTCCCGATGAAAAATCGTTGTATCCCTTCAGAAATGCCAGAACGGTTTCCTTCAGGCCGTCCGAAGGCTCCCCGGACGCCAAAAGCCTCCTGAGTCCGTCAAAAAAAGGACCCGAGAATTTGGCCTGTTCGGCCTGCTGATCCTTCAGGAGAACCAGCAGCTCCTCCGGAGAATCTATGTGCACAGAGGAAAGAAGCTGCTCCACCAGATCTCCCACGCCCTCCTGCTCTCCGAACAGAAGCCCCGCCGTGTCTTTGGAAAAAAGCTGCTTTAAAAGTCCCGGAAGCCCGAGTCCTTCCTCCAGCTTCTGTACAAAAGCCCCGTAGTTGCTTTCATAGTCAATAATGCTGTAGCTTCCTTCGCCTGTCGCGGTGCCGGTCCGGCCTTCCTCCTGCCCGTCTGCCCGCACTACTCTGGAAGGATCGACCGGATTCTGAATCCGCTGATCATGGATATCGTTTTTCGTTCCCTGTGTGTCTATGACATTTCTGTTATTGTTTAAAGAAGGTGTTGTTACCTGTAAAATATTAGCCATGTCATCTCCTGTTAAAATCGCCAATTGGTTATACTAACCTATATCTTTATATATATCGGCATAAACCCCTTTTTATATTAGTTTTTTCTTGCAAAAAATATATTCCCCCGTCTGATAA
>VSNE01000183.1 GCA_009774155.1 Lachnospiraceae bacterium | reverse complement strand
TTTCTATTTTTGGTATATATGGTATGATAAGGTCAGTAACAGGGACAAATAAGCAACCAACCTTATCATACAATAGAATCTGTCCTCAAAAACGGACACTAACGAAAGGAGGATATCATTTGATAGAGGTAAAAAACCTAAACAAAAAGCTCGTCGGAACAATCAGCGAAGACGAGAAGGTGTACACAATAATCATCAAGGGTTGTGTCACCACCATAACCGCCAATCCCGACGGCACCCTAAATATTGAGCAATCACGCTTGATGGAACAAGCGGTTTAATACCGGCTTTCGCCAGAACGCTAGACGGCAGTGCGAAACCCAATGATCTTTTTTCTGGATCAGGTGGTTTCCTCTGTCGTTTTTTATTTTATCACAGATTTCCTTAAAAATCACCGGAAATCGTTATAGAGGGTACAAGATTTATCTCATCTTCAAAATCGTTATAGGAGATATGAAAGGAGGCGATGCCACCACGGGATAAAAAATATCCCAAGACTATTAGCATAGAAAAATGATCAGTACCAAGGTCTGATCCAGGGATCTACCAGACGTAAAATCCGGAAAGCTCCGTCGAAGTAGTGAACTGACATATCTCGTCGGTGTTGAGCGCACTGACCTGAACCAGAGAAGCGGCAAGAGGATTTCTCTTCCCAACTCAGGGTAGGTCAGTGCGCTCATTTTTCCGCCTACATAACCGTGTCCTCTCCGCTTCTGAAGCAGTTAACCCGTCAACTAATGAACTTCAGAACAGAGAAAGGACAAAGTTATGAAAAAACAACAAGCCGATAAGGCAATTTCAAATGCATCTCAGAATCTTACCATCAAGAAAATCAGCGATTTCAAGGCACGCAAGGGCTTTAAGATCGTTCAGGTCAAGTATATTCCTGGTGTTTCAATCGTAACAGGAGAAAATCAGCGTATTTTAGGTCGTGGATACTTCTGGAATGAGCATGGTGAAAGGGAACTCTGCTATGCACTGGAAATCCCTGCCGATGAAGCTACGCCTCTCAACAGAATGTTTGAGAACGAAAAAGCTAAATACAGGAGATCCCATCGTTGCAAGATTTGGAATAAGAAGCGCACAAAGAAAATAATGTGCCCCTACACCAATACCTGTAGCAAATGCCCTTACGCCGATAAGCCCGAAGAGAAATTCCCTTCAGAAGCTGAAGAACATCAGGAACTCTCATTTGACGAAGTGAATGAGGACAGACTTTCAATAAGCGCTGACAGTTCCGGCTCAACAGAACACACAGAGTACAACATGCAGATGGAAGAGATGATTGCTAAGCTTGAAAGCCTCGAAAACAAGACACTGTACATCATCGCTTCAATGCTTAATCAAGAGCATGAGATTAAAGTTATCCGAAATAGACTTAAGGACATACAGAATCAGCTCCACATTGATGATGAACGCATGGAAGCCTACGCTTACGAATACAGCATCTATTATCGTAACTATATTGGCTAATCATCCAAGAAGAAAGAGCGGCAACACTCAACATCGGGTGCTACCGCTCTTTATTCATCTTCTATTGACTGGCTTTCTACCATTCATCTGAAATGCATCATGCCCCTGGATACTCCTTACCGCCTGCCGCAGGCTCCCCGCCCGCCCGTGCCTGTGGTACGGGAGCGATGCCCTGTGTTTATGGAATATGGTGCAGTTTCCGGGCTCCGGGTACTCCGGGTTATGGATATACCAAACATGCCCGGTATTCTTCGACATGATGGTCACATCATAGACATCCGCACAGATGACATCAAAATATGAACGATCCAGTGATAATAATTCCTCCGTGCTAAACATCCACAGCCTCCCCTCAGGCGCGCCCCATGTCTATCCTCCCCCTCAGGTAGGAATAAAAATTCCAGAGGTTCGCCCTAACCGGGAAATCCGGCCTGTAGCAGAACCTCGTCCGGCACTGCACCCCATGGCAGGCGCACCACCCGTAAATATCCTTCATCGCCATCCGCTCCCCGGCATCGATCCGCTTCTCCAGGAAGGAGAACCACCTGCGCTCCCTCTCGTCCCGGAGCGTCAGGTAAAACCACACATTGTAATACCTTATGACCGCAACCATCCTCATGCCCCCTTCCCCTCGAAATACTGCTCCAGCGCCGCCTCCAGGATGCCCTGCACGTCCTTCGCCGCCACGTTGGAGAAATACCTGCTGTACAGCCTTGCGGGCAGCTTCACGCTCACCGGCTTCTCCGCGTCCGTTTTCACCGGCCGGTCAACGCCCAGAATTTCCTGCACCTTCCCCTCCAACAGGCTCCCCGCCGCTTTCCGTAGCTCGCCCGCCTTGTCCGCCTTCAGCCGGATACAGTTTTGATCCATGACCTTCTTCACCGCCGCCTGCTCCTCCTCCGGCAGATAGGACAGCCCCACCGCCGACACCATGGTCAGGCTCCCGTCGTCCAGCATATCCTTGAACTCAGGGATGAGCTCCTTGCAGCGGACATACCTTGCGACATGCCGCCCGGTCAGCCCCAGCTCCTTCCCCAGGAGCTCTCGGCTCTTCGCCTGTTGGTGGACATCATGTCCACCGCCCCCGTTAAGCGCCTGCAGTTCCGCCAGTATCTCTTCCCTCTTCTTCGTGCCGCAGACCTTGTCATAGCGCTCCGACAGGACCGCGATCCGCTCCGACACGCTGAGGTCGTTGAAAGACCTCTGGAGCATGTTGGTCTCTATCACATACACATACGCTTCTGCATCCGGCAGGCTCTCCTTCACGATGGCTGGGATCTCCGCAAGCCCCGCCAGCCTTGCCGCATTCAGCCGGTTGTGCCCCGCCAGCATTTCATACCCGCCCTGGACCGTCCGCACGATGGCCGGAACCAGGACTCCGTGCTCCCGCACGCTCTCCACCATGTCATCCATCCGCTCCCCCTCGTACAGGTGGAACGGATGGTTGTGGAACGGCCTTATGCCGTCCACCGGGAGCATCTGCACCCCCTTCCCCGCTGCCTCAGGCTCCCCGCCCGTCAGCAGGTCCACGGCGTCATTGAACACTTTCCTCTTCGGCGCATCAGCTTTCATCCGCGATTACCTCCTTTGCCAGATTCTGATATGCCGCGCACGCCCCGCTGTCCGGCGCATACTCCACAAGCGGCCGGCTGTAATAGACCGACTCCCCCACCTTGACGGTGCTGGGTATCCTGCTCCCAAATATCCTCACCTGCCCCTGGAACGTCTCCGCCACCTGCTCCGTGATGACCTTGCAGAGGTTCGTCCTCGCATCGCACATGGTCAGCAGGATGCCCTCCACATGCAGGCCGGGGTTGATGCGGCTCCTGATCTTCCCCACCGTCTTCAAAAAGTCCTGTAGCCCCATCATCGCCAGGAGCTGGGGGTTGACAGTAATAATCACGCCATCCGCCGCCGAAAGAGCATTGATGGTCAGGTTCCCCAGCGAAGGGCAGGTATCCACAAGTATGTAATCGTACCATTCCTTCAATGGCTCCAGTATCCCGGCCAGCATCCGTTCCGCCCCCATTTCCAGCCGCAGCTTCGCCTCCACCACCGACAGCATGATGGACGAGGGGATGAAGTCCACGCCGTTCCGGCTCTGAATGTACTCCGCCGCATCCGGCAGCTCTTCGTCCTCAATCCGCTGCATCATCAGGTGCCCCACCGTCACCGGCACCGCCGCCGTGTCCTCTATCCCGAAGCAGGTGGTGAGGTTCGCCTGGCTGTCAAAATCCACAGCCAGAACCTTCTTCCCCTCCGCCACCAGCGCATATGCCAGGTTGAACGTTGACGTGGTCTTCGCCACGCCGCCCTTCTCCGAACCTAAAATTATGATCTTTCCCATGTTTTCCCTCCCTTTCCGTGTGCCGTTTTCTTATCCCTGTCTGCCACTCCTGCCCCGCAGCCCCGGATTCTTACCTCCGGAACTGCCATGCAGGACCGGCCTATCCTCGTCACGATGCCATCCTTTACCTCGACCGCAAATGTGACAGTCTGCTTCTCCAGAACCCCTGCCCTGCTCATGCGCCATACCCCGCTTTCCGCTCCGCCACGAACTTTGCATGGATCTCCTTCTTCTCTGCATCGAACCGCGCTTTCAGCTTCCTTGTTTCTTCCGCCATGAACGCCTTTTCAGCTTCGATCTCTTCCGCCCGCTCCCTGTCCAACAGGATGACCAGCTTTCCGTCCTCACACTCGACCCTGACCAGATCCCCAATCTCAAAGCCTACCGCTTTCAGCCACTGCCCGCTGAGTTTGATCTCCGGTGCCGGCTTGCGATCGTATCCCGGCTGCCTACACACTTTGATATTCCTTGTCTTTTTATCTGCCATATAGAAATTCCTCCTGATTTGATAGATACCATGCACTCCCATTGAGCAAAGGGAAATGCCCGGATGGTGATGTGGACGGGGAATCCGGCGCCGTTGTTTTCCCCGCCAGTAACTAAAATTGGGCTAAGCCGTCGCGGCTCTCCTTTTTCTGAAAGTCGCTTGACTTAGTCCTATAATAACGCCCTCACCGATCACCACCACATTTTTGTTTCTGGCATACTTTGGTTTCTTTGGACGGCTGTCCATGGTAAGGCGCTCCGTCTGCGTCAGAAGGATGTTGTTGTCAAACACCGGGTCAATATAAGGGGCAATGTCTTTTGCCGTTCCCCACCGGGCTGAGCCGTATTCCTTCCCCTGGCGGAATTTCTTTGCATTTTTCCCTTTCAGGTACACCGCTGCTTTTACCAGCGCCGCGGCCGCCGCCCCTGCCAGCAGATCGTAAAAATAGAAACTGGGCACAGGGTTGTCAAATGCCGCAGAAAAATTCAGATACAGCGCTCCAAGCCTTTCTATCAGCGAATCCCCTCTGCAGAAGCGGTACAGCCATGCCAGCTTATCCGCCAGATAGAACACGATTACATAAGGGATGTTCATGGGAATCTGCCGTTTTAAATCCATACCCGGCGTCCCTGCCAGGGTTTCCCGCAGTTTTCCGGCTGCCTTTTCCAGCCAGCGGGAATTTTTATATTTTTTACTCAATGCTCCGGCCCCCTTTCCCTTTGTTTCACTCTTTCCATCTCCCGGTGCTTTGCCGCCCGTTCCTTTGACTGCTCCAGCTTTTCCTTTACAGGCGGGGATTTTTCTTTATTAAATTCTTTTCTGGTATATTCCTTGAAAGCCGCTGTCATGATATCCGCATCCCTGGCTTTAAAAAACACAAAATACCGCGGCGGGGATACGGAGGTGTCTTTTTTCAGGCTGAAATCCATGTTGTATTTCCGGGCATACTTTTCAAAGGATTTAATATTCCCGTCCGTCACTTCAATGTTCGATAGCTGGCAGTTCTGCGCCATCAGTTTTTTCAGGGTTTGCTTCCCATGGGAAACCACCGTTTTTTTTGCATCCAGAAACTTTTTTAAGACAGACACTAAAATCTGTCCCGTGATTTTACCTCCTGTAATGCACAGCGCAATCACCTCTGCGTTCACCTCATTCTGCATGATGCTGCTCCTTTCCTCCCGTTTTTTTCATCTCCAGGATAATTTTTTTCAGACAGTAGCCGACACAGGGAAAATGCCTGCCATACGGACATCCATTACAGGAAGGACGGTATTCTTCCTCCGGCGGGGATTCCTTCTCCGGAATCAAATTGTCCGCTTTTTCTGTCTGCATCTTTTTTTTAGAAACTTTCTTTTCCTCCTTTCTTTTTCCATATTTTGCCTGTGTTCCTCCCAGACCCGTTCCCTGTTCCGATTCTTCCGCAACGTTTTTTCCGGCAAGGCAGGCAGGAATGCACACTCAATACCGGGTATCAGTCTGGGCAGGCTATGAAATTGTCATGGTGCAGTGAGAGGAAAATATTGAGAATTGAAAAAGATATTCAGATTGTCCTCTCACTAATAGCATGTTGGAGAGGATGAAAT
>VSNE01000182.1 GCA_009774155.1 Lachnospiraceae bacterium | reverse complement strand
ACGGAGGTGATTTAGCTTTATGGAAAAACGTATTACACTGCCCTTAACAGAAACGCTTGCGGAAACCCTTCATGCGGGGGATTTCGTTTTGCTGACCGGAACGATCTATACCTCCCGTGACGCCGGTCATAAAAGGATGTGCGAAGCGCTGGAAAGAGGAGAGAAGCTTCCTTTTGATTCGGAGGATGCAACTATTTATTATGTAGGCCCTACGCCGGCAAAGCCCGGACAGGTGATCGGGAGCGCAGGCCCCACAACCAGCGGGCGCATGGATGCCTATGCGCCGACTATGATGTCTGTGGGAGCCAGAGGCATGATCGGCAAAGGAGCCCGTATGCCGGAGGTTGTGGAGGCTATGAAAAAATATAAGGGTGTTTACTTTGGGGCCGTCGGCGGAGCGGGAGCGCTCCTGGCCAAATGCATAAAAAAGGCGGAGCTGATTGCATACGAGGATCTTGGCGCCGAGGCGCTGAGAAGACTGTATGTGGAGGATATGCCGCTGGTTGTCATTATTGACAGCAGCGGCAGGAATCTGTATGAGGAAGGGAGGGCTTCTTATCTGAATGCCCGTAAAGACATTAGAGCGTCCGGCCTGCCGGAATGAAATAGTATCACACAGACTGCCCGATTGATCCAAAAAATCGGGCAGTTTTTATATGGCATTCCATACAGGTATGGAGCAATCAAAAACCGGTATGGCCAGTATCCCCCCAAGCGGGTTGTGGGAGCAGTCCGGTATCAGATATAATCATAGAAAACAGAGCAGGAAGGGAGATACCTATGAGAAAAAGACTGTCCGGGCTGGTCTTTACGGCCCTTATGATTGCATCTGCGCTGGCCGGCTGCGGAAATAATTCGGTGCCAAAGGCCGGTGAGCCGGAGGCAGCGGCGCAAAGGGAGGCAGAGAAGACAGAGCTGAAGAAGGATGTCTCTTCGGGAACAAAAGATTCCGTGATTGTGGCTATGGGAACAACCTCCGAGCCGGAGTCGGGATTTGACCCGGCATACGGCTGGGGCGCCGGGGAGCATGTGCATGAGCCGCTGATTCAGAGTACGCTGACCGTTACTACGGCGGATCTGAATATTGACTATGATCTGGCAACCGATGTCCGGGTCAGCGGGGACGGGATGACATGGACGGTTACTATCCGCGACGATGTCCGATTCACTGACGGAGAACTGCTGACTGCAGAGGATGTGGCGTTTACCTACAATACGGTAAAGGAGAACAGCTCCGTAAATGATTTTACGATGCTGAAGGAAGCGGCGGCAGTGGATGCCGGCACGATAGAGTTCCGGATGGAGAGGCCGTATTCTATCTGGCCTTATACCATGGCAATTGTCGGCATAGTGCCGGAGCATGCGTATGGACCGGACTACGGAGAGAATCCCATTGGCTCCGGGCGTTATATTATGAAGCAGTGGGATAAGGGCCAGCAGATTATTTTTGAAGCAAATCCGGATTATTACGGAGAAACTCCGAAGATGAAAAAAGTAACCGTTGTATTTATGGACGAGGACGCGGCGTTTGCGGCAGCGCTGGCGGGGCAGGTGGATCTTGCCTATACGGCTGCCTCCTACTCGGATCAGAAGATAGAAGGCTATGAGCTTCTGGCCTTTGAGACGGTGGATAACAGAGGCTTTAACCTGCCTGCAGCCCCGGCGTCTTTGGATGAGGACGGCAATGCGGCGGGGAATGATTTTACCAGTGATGTACGGGTCAGAAGGGCGATTAATACCGGCCTTGACCGGGAGGAAATGATTGCCAATGTACTGAACGGCTACGGAACGCCGGCTTACAGTGTCTGTGATAAAATGCCATGGTACAATGAGAAGGCGCAGGTGAAGTATGATCCGGAAGGCGCGGCAGCGCTGCTGGACGAGGCCGGCTGGCTCGCCGGGGCAGACGGCATCCGGGAGAAGGACGGCATCCGGGCAGAGCTGAATCTTCTGTATCCGGCAAGCGATTCTGTGCGTCAGGCGCTGGCGGCGGATACAAAAAACCAGTTAAGGGAGCTGGGAATTGATGTGACGATAGAAGGCGTAGGCTGGGATACCGCTTATACAAGGGCGCAGGCTGAGCCGCTGATGTGGGGATGGGGGGCGCATACTCCGATGGAGCTGTACAATATCTATCATACGGCCGGAGAGTCGGCGGAGTATTCTCCATATGCCAACGCCGCAGTCGATCAGTATATGGACGATGCGCTGGCCGCCACGTCCCTGGAGGAATCCTGCGATCTGTGGCAGAAGGCGCAGTGGGACGGAACGACCGGTATTACCCAGGAAGGGGATATTCCGTGGATCTGGCTGGTAAATATTGATCATTTATACTGGTCCAGAGTGAACCTGAAGGTTGCGGATCAGAAGCTTCATCCGCACGGACATGGGTGGTCGATCGTAAATAATGTAGACCAGTGGAGCTGGGAATAGAACGGCTTCAGGCAGAAAATATACGGGGAGGGCCATGAATGATAGGTCCGTCTGCCTGTGACAGGAGGAAATGACGGCATGAAAGACCACCTGCTGTTGATTGGCAAAAATGTAATAAGGATGTTTCTTTTATTGTTTTTTGTAAGCGCCGCCGCGTTTGTCCTGGTGTCGGTTTCTCCGATTGATCCGCTGCAGGCAAATGTGGGACAGGCGGCTCTCGGCTCCATGAGCCAGGAGCAGATTGAAAAGCTTCAGGCATACTGGGGAGTGGGCGTTCCCCCGGCGGAACGATTTTTTAGGTGGGCATCTGACTTTTTCCGCGGGGATATGGGCGTGTCCCTTTTGTACCGGCAGCCGGTGTCAAAGGTGATTCACATAAAGCTTGCCAATTCCCTGTGGCTGATGACGATTGCCTGGCTGCTTTCGGGAGCTGCAGGCTTTGTGCTTGGGGTCCTGTCGGGATTGAAGAAAGGGAGCTGGCTGGATAAGCTGATTAAAGGATATTCGCTTCTGATTGCCAGTACGCCTGCCTTCTGGCTGGCTCTGATGCTCCTGATGATATTTGCGGTTCGGCTTAAAATATTGCCCATTGGTTTAAGCGTGCCAATCGGCCTGGAGGCCGGTGAGGTTACGGTTTCGGATCGGATTTGCCATGCGGTTCTTCCTGCGGTTACGCTCAGCATTACCGGAATATCCAATATTACGCTTCATACCAGGGAGAAAATGATCGATATTATGGAGAGCGATTATGTGCTTTTTGCAAAGGCAAGAGGCGAGAGCTCCCGGAGCATTGTGAAAAATCATGCCCTCCGTAATGTGCTTCTTCCTGCGCTTACGCTTCAGTTTGCCTCTGTCAGTGAAATATTCGGAGGCTCTGTGCTGGTGGAGCAGGTATTTTCCTATCCGGGGCTGGGGCAGGCGGCTGTGACTGCAGGTCTTGGGAGCGATGTGCCGCTTCTTCTTGGGATTACGGTAATCAGCGCTGCATTTGTATTCGGAGGGAATTTAATTGCCAATATTCTTTACGGCATCATTGACCCGAGAATCCGTAAGGGAGGAGCAAGAGCATGAAACGGCTGAACGGAAGAATGCTGACGGTTCTCTCTTTCGGAATGGCGGCTTTGTTTCTGGTCTCCATTGCGATTGCGGGACAGGCTTATGCAGGGAGCGCGCTGGAGACGGATTTCTCCAGAAAGAATCTGGCGCCCTGCGCACAGTACCTGTTTGGAACAGACTGGCTTGGAAGGGATATGCTCGTCCGGACTCTGACAGGACTGTCCATGAGTATCCGAATCGGGCTTCTGGCAGCAGGAGTCAGCTCCGCGCTTGCTTTTATTCTGGGAGCTCTGGCGGCAACCATGGGGAAGGCTGTGGATTCCTTCATTACCTGGTGCATTGACCTTGTAATGGGTATTCCGCATATCCTGCTGCTGATTTTGATTTCCTATGCACTTGGCAGAGGATTTAAAGGGGTGGTAACCGGGGTGGCGCTTACCCACTGGACAGCGCTTGCGAGGGTCATCCGGGGCGAAGTGCTTCAATTAAAGGAAGCGCCGTATATTAAGGCGGCGCAGAAGCTTGGAATGGGGCGGCTTTTGATTGTGTGGAAGCATATGGTCCCTCACTTGTTTCCGCAGTTTTTGGTTGGGCTGATTATGATGTTTCCTCATGCGATTCTGCATGAGGCCAGTATTACGTTTCTGGGGTTTGGGCTGCCTCCGGAACAGCCGGCAATCGGCATTATTTTATCAGAGAGCATGAAGCACCTGGCTATGGGGCGCTGGTGGCTTGCGGTATTTCCGGGACTTCTGCTGGTGCTTACGGTTGTTCTTTTTGATATGGCGGGTGAAAGCTTAAGAAAGCTTCTGGCTCCCGGAAGCGCACATAGGTAGACGGGGAGGTCGGCAAATGGAAGAAAGCAGGAAAGAGAAAAAGGTAATACTGGATATCCGAAATTTCACGGTGTCCTTTGAGCAATATGAAAAAGGATTTAAAAAGACAGGACTTCCTGTTATCCGGGATCTGAGCGTAACGATTCATGAGGGAGAGATAGTGGCGGTGGCAGGCTCCAGCGGTTCAGGAAAAAGTCTGCTTGCCCATGGAATCCTGGGTATTCTTCCCTATAATGCGGCGCTGGGCGGCACGATTCTGTATGACGGGGAGCCTTTGACGGAGGAGAGGAAGAAAGCGCTCCGGGGAAACGAGATTGTGCTGGTGCCTCAGAGCGTGGCGTTCCTTGATCCGCTGATGAAGATCGGGCCGCAGATTCGCAGAGGAAAAAAAGACAAAGCCTCCGTAGAGAAGCTTAACAGGATTTTCCGGGGATATGAGTTGAAGGAAGAGGTGCAGAGCCTGTATCCGTTTGAACTGTCCGGAGGTATGAACCGGCGGATTCTGGTATCGACAGCGCTGATGGGGAATCCAAGACTTGTCATAGCAGACGAGCCGACTCCGGGACTTCATATGGATATGGTGCGCAGGGTGATGGGCCATTTCCGGGAGCTGGCGGACAAAGGCGCGGGCGTGCTTTTGATTACCCATGATCTGGAGCAGGCATTGGAGGTGGCTGACCGGGTAGCGGTATTTTATGCCGGGACAACTGTGGAGGACGCGGATGCGGCAGATTTTCGGTCCGAAGAGACTCTTCGTCATCCTTATTCCCGCGCGCTCTGGCGGGCATTGCCGCAGAATGGTTTTCAGTTTATTCAGGGAACCCAGCCTTATGTAAAGGATCTGCCGGAGGGCTGTTCCTTCGGCCCCCGCTGCGGGCGCTGTTCGCCGGAATGCCGGGGAGAGATTCCCTATCGGGATCTAAGGGGAGGAAGAGTCCGGTGCCTGCACGCGGTTTAGGAGAAGCTTATGATACTGGAAGCGAAAAATATTTCCTTTCGTTACGGGAAGGATACAAGACAGATTTTAGACCACTTCAGCCTTCAGGCAAAGAGTCATGAGAGAGTAGGCATCGTTGCGCCCAGCGGGTTCGGCAAGACTACCTTCTGTAAAATATTGGCGGGCTATGAGAGACCGGATGAGGGAGAGGTATGTCTGGACGGACGTCCGCTGTCCTCTTATAAGGGATACTGCCCGGTACAGATGATCTGGCAGCATCCGGAGCAGGCGGTGAATCCGCGGCTTCGGATGAGGGCGGTTCTGGCCGAGGGCGACGAGGTGGAAAAACGTATTGTCAGGGGACTTGGCATTGAGGAGGACTGGCTGAACCGTTATCCGGCGGAGATTTCCGGCGGGGAGATGCAGAGATTCTGCATTGCCAGGGCATTGGGAAAAAGAACGAGATTTATTCTGGCAGACGAGATCAGCACGATGCTGGATTTGATTACCCAGAGCCAGATCTGGAATTTTCTCATAAAGGAGACGCAGAACCGGGGGATTGGACTGCTGGCGGTAAGCCACAGCATGTCGCTTCTTGAGAGTGTCTGCACAAGGATCTGCAATCTGGAAAAGGATAAAGGACTGTAAAGGTGTCTCCTATATAATAATCC
>VSNE01000181.1 GCA_009774155.1 Lachnospiraceae bacterium | reverse complement strand
ACCTGAAACAAATCCGCGCTTATTATCGTATTGCTCTTATGAAAGGAGTTGAAAAGCTGTGACTGAACAAGAATTAGACCATCTTTTAACCGAGTACGGCGGCATTGTGCGCACCATCTGCTGCAGCATTCTTCCGGGACAGAAGGAGGATTCGGAGGAAGCGCAGGCAGACACCTTCCTGAAGCTTTGGCGCAGCCAGAATCTGCCGGAGGATGTCCTGCATCTTAGGAGCTATGTGATACGGACAGCGCGTTCCTGCGCCATCGACAAGTACCGCAGCACACATAAGCAGGGCGTTGCATTTCCTCTGGATGAGCAGGAGGATGCCGCCTTTGCGGTGGAGCTGGAAAGCACTCTGGAAAGCAGGGAGCTGATTGATCTTATACGCACTCTTCCTCCGCCGGACGGAGAACTGTTCCTGCGCCGTTATCTGTACTGTGAACCGTCCGCACTGCTGGCATCCCATTTCCAGATGCCGGAAAATACCATAAGGACCCGGCTTCACCGGGCAAAAATCAAGCTTCAGAAGCTTCTTAGAAAGGAGAATATGCTGTGAATGAACTGGATAAACTGATGGCGGAATACAAGCCGCTTTCCGACCCGCTGAATCCTGCGCAAATACAGGAATTAAAAAAGAATGTATTGTCAAAAGCAGAATCAAAGAAGAAAACAAAGGGAAAAAGCTATAAGCTGCTGCTGCTTCTGGCTGCCGCCATGTGCCTTCTGGCTGCCTGCGGCGCTATGGCCGTGGGCCTGTTTGATTCCATGACAGATGTAAACCGGACAGCCAAAATGGTAGAAAAATACGGTCTGGCCCTTGAAAATCCTCCCAGCGCCACGGTAGACGGCCACAGCGTAACTGTTCAGGCAATTATCCGAAGCGATACTATCGCCAGAATCATCTATGATGTCACCGGTTCAAAGAGACAGATCCTGAATTGGGACTCCTTCCGGGATTCCGAGGACAGAACAATCCTCCGTATTCAGCCTCTTACCAACGGCCGGGAATCCGGACATACGGATGCTGTTCCAGGCAGCCGGGAGGTCGGCTATCATCAGCTGCGCCAGTCCGGCGTTGTGGGCAAAGTTCCGGAAAGCGATTCTGTCCGCTTCTTCGCGGATCTGGATCTGACCGAAGGCGCCGACACGGTCAGTCTCTATATCCTGTCTGAGACCGGAGGTGCCCAGGTGCTTCAGATAAGTCTTCCGGAACCAATCGCCGAAAAGGAGCTTTCCCTTCCCGACGCGGCTCTTTCCTTCAGAACAGACGGCAGGGAAGCCCGCTGTACCATTCAAAAGGTCCGCATTACTCCGTTCCGCCTGACCTTTGAAGGGACTTATGAAGGAACTGAACATTCTATCATCGTATCGGATGCAGACTGGAACCACTTGATTTATCTGTATAATAAGGACGGCGAAAAAATCCGGGCAGGAAGGAACGGTTCCTTTTACGGCGCTTCCGGAGGATTCGCGGACAAAGAATTTTCTCTGGAGCTTGGTTCCTATGATCTCCTGGACCCCGCGGAGATTGCGGAAATCGAGATTAACGGTGTAAGGTATCCTCTGCCATAGATTTTAATACAAGCCTAATCCTTTAATTTCCGGTATCCTGTGGCAAAATCCACCTCATTGCGAAGCTCTCTTCCGTCCCGGAAGGCAGCCAGATTTTCTGCTGCAATTCTTACCACCCGCTCGAAGGTCTCCGGCAAATGGTACTGACCTGAGATATGAGGCGTAATCAGTACATTCTTTGCATCCCACAGAGGATGATCCTCCGGCAGAGGCTCCGGCTCCGTCACATCCACTCCGGCCCCTGCCAGCCGTCCGGTATTCAGCGCCTCTGCCAGCGCTGCAGCGTCCACTGCAGAACCGCGCCCGATATTCAGAAAAAAGGCGCCCCTCTTCATCTTCCGGAATGTATCCGCATGAAACAAATGATAAGTCTCCTTTGTGCCCGGGAGAGCGGCTGCCACAATATCTGCTTTGGCCAGCCACTCATCCAGGGCATCCATCTGGTACAGGCCGTCCAGATATTCCGGCTTCTGCGTCTTATTGCGCCGAATGCCTATCACGCGGCTGCCCAGCGCATGCATCCTTTTTGCAAATTCGCTTCCGATATCTCCCATACCTACCACAAGAGTCGTGGAGCCATAGATGGAGGTCACCGGTCCTCTGTCTCCCCATATATGCTCCCTTTGATCCTCCGCATAAAGATACAGCTTCTTCATCAGGGACAAAAGCATTCCCAGCATATGCTCGGACAAAGCCAGTCCGTATGCTCCGGTTCCGTTTGTCAGTACGGCTTTCTCCGGCAATACTCCGGGGACTGTATAACCGTCGGTTCCCGCACTGTTCAATTGAATCCACTTTAAATTCCTCGTTCCCTCCAGAAGCTTCGGAGGTACATTTCCAATAATAATCGTTGCCTCCTGTACCTGAGCTTTGGTTACGGATGCTTTTTCGCAATATAAAAATTCCGCATCCGGCGCATTTTCTTCAAGAAGCTCCTTATGCCGGTCCTCCACCGGCAGAACAACTAATATTTTCTCCATAAATCCTTCTCCGTTGTATCGTTTGATTTCTTACTTTCTTTGTAGTTTCCTCTAAAATTTCTTTTAACTACTTTTAATTTCTTCTAAGCGCTTCGATCGGACTTAGATGGGCTGCCTTTCTCGCCGGATAGATACCGAAAAAGATACCCACGCTGCATGAGAAAAGTGTTGCAAATACAACCGCGCCCGCGCTGACCGACGGAGAAAAGCCGACCATCGGAAGAGAACAGATTCCATATGCTCCCGACCCGCCCAGAACAATGCCGACCATACCGCCGATGCCCGTAATAATCGCTGACTCCGCCAGAAACTGAATCAGTATCGACTTTGTCCTGGCCCCCAGAGCCTTTCGTATGCCGATCTCACGGGTCCGCTCGGTGACAGACACCAGCATAATGTTCATAACGCCGATTCCGCCCACCAGAAGGGAGATCGCCGCCACCAGCATAATAAAAATCGTGATCATATCCAGAACCTGCATGACGGACGCCATCTCCGTGTCAAAATCCTGGGTTAAAAAGGCATCCTCCCCGTACATCTCATGGCGGCTTTCCAGGAGCGCAATTGCCTTTTCCGAAACTTCCTTCGCATATCCGTTTTCCGCGAACACATAGACAGAGTCAAAATCGTTATACTCTGCCCAGTAGGAATCCGATGATATGGGCATGGAAATATCCAGATAAGAGCTGGAACCTCCGACAAACATTCCCTCCAATGCCTTTTTCACGCCTACAATCCGCACATCCTTAATGACGCTTCCGTCCTCCATCTCAAAGGTCAGCCCTACCACGTCCGCCGTCCCGAACATCTTTACCGCATCCTGCTCTCCAATCACGGCCACGTCTCTTCCCGCGTTGTAGTCATCCCATGTAAACCACTGTCCATACAGCATATCCACATTGGACATATAGGCGCTGTCCGGATTTCCGAAATCTATAATCGCGTCAAAGCTGCCCTTTGCCGTCTTTACCGAACTCCAGTAGTTCATAACCGAGGTGGCGCCCTTTACATGCTCCAGCTCTCTCAGCGCGTCCCGATCCCCCTCTGTGATGGAGGGAACCTCTCCTTCCAGGTTGCTGTTGCTGTAAATATAAATCTGCCCTCCCGCAACAGAGGTCAGTTCATTCTCCATCTCTGCCTTTGCGCCGTTGCCGACGGACATAATCAGAATAACCGAGGAGACGCCGATGATGATTCCAAGCATTGTGAGAAAGGAACGCCCGCGGTTCATCCGGATATTGGTAAGGGCCATTTTCACATATTCCCAAAGCTGTCCCATCCTGTTATCCCTCCATCGGTGTCACCTGCGCACCCTCTGTAATTCCGGCGCCGCTGTTCAGCACCACCTGCTCGTTTTCTTCCAGTCCGCTTTTAATCTCCATAAACTCTGCGGAGGAGATACCTGTCTCCACATTTCTGATCTCCACAATGCCGTCCTTTACAACATAGACAAAGCTTCCTTCCTTGCCGATATTCACGGATTCAATAGGAACCATAACTACATTCTCCGCCTTGTGGCTTTCTATTTTAACCTTAGCCTCCACGCCGAGAAAAATATCCGCATCCGGATTATTAATATGGATTTCCCCGGCAACAACAACGGCGCCTTTGTCGTTTTTCGCAGCGGACTTGCTGATGCGGGTTACTGTTCCCTCGTATTCCTTGCCCACTATGGTAATAATTGCCTTCTGGCCCTCCTTTACCTTTTCCAGTTCGCTTTTGCTCAAAGAAATCTCCACACACACATCTTCATTGCTTTCAATGGTTAAAAGCTCTCCGCTTTCCTCCACAGCGCTGCCGTTGACTGCTTTTACATCCGTCACAATACCGCCGAATTCCGCCTTCAGCCCTTCGGAAACCTCCGCAACCGCGGCCTTCACCTTCTCCGCCTTCAGGGCAGCCAGCTCCTTTGTGGCCTCCACCTGCTTTCTGCCGTTTGCCGTCAGCATCGTATCCTCTGTGGAATTCTTGATCCCTTTCTGTTCTGCCAGATCACTCTGAAAATCCGCAAGCTCCTCTTCCTTAACTGCCAGTTCATTTGTGGCCTGGTCAATCTTGGACTGGTATTCCTCAGCATCGTTCTCATGTCCGTCGTTTACAGCCTCCCTGAGAAAACACCCCATATCTGTAATATACTGTTTCAGAGCACGGACATTCGCTTTCCAGTCCTCCACCTGCTGCTCCAGAATCTCCACATCATGGCTGGAACGGCTGTACTCTGCCGCATCTGAATTGCTTTTGCCCACAGTATCCTGATATGTATAGTACGCCTCATCATTTTGAAGCCTTGCCTCTGATTCCCGGTTCTTCAAATCCTCCGCATCATAGACAAGCAGGACATCCCCCGCCGACACCGCATCTCCTTTTTCCACCTTGCACTCAGATATAACCGCACTGAGCGGAGAAAAATAGGTTTTCTGTTTTTCTGTTTTCACTGTTCCGCTCGTATCCACTGTCTGTTCAATGGTTCCTGTTTCCGTCCTGCGGACAGCTACCACCGGGAGAACCTCAGGCGCAAATACTCTGCTGGCAATAAACAGCGCCACGCAGACTGCGGCCACGCCCATGAAAATCCTTTTTCTTCTCTTTTTCTTCTGAGCAGGCGTCAGCGTCTTTTTCTCTTTCTTTTTTCTGCCTGTGGTTTCCAGAGAAGCCATGACCAGGCTGTCCTGCTGAATATCTGTGCTCGCTTCCTTCTTATTTTTCTTCCACCACTTTATCTTCATTTTCTTCTGCTTCTCCTTTATTCATAAAATCTGCTTCGATCTTTCCGTCCTTAATCCGGATCACTCTTTTTACCTGTGCAGCAATCTCGTCGTCATGAGTAATCAATATGACTGTCCGTCCGCTTTTATGTAAATCCTTCAGCACATTCATAATTTCCTGTGTAGATTTGGAATCCAGATTACCTGTGGGCTCATCTGCCAGGATCACCGGCGGCCTGGCCGCAATCGCTCTTGCAATGGCAACCCTCTGCTGCTGTCCGCCTGACATCTCACTCGGTTTATGATCCATCCGGTGGGACAGTCCGACCATCTCCAGCGATTCCTTTGCCAGTGCGGAACGCTCCTTCCTCCCGATACCCCGGTAAATCAGAGGCAGCTCCACGTTTTCCTGGGCAGTCAGGTTCGGAATCAGATTAAATCCCTGAAAGATAAATCCTATCTCCAGATTCCGGATATCCGACAGCTCATCGTCTGTCAGGTTTGATACATCTTTTCCGTTCAGAAAATATTTTCCGGATGTAGGAACATCCAGGCAGCCCAGCATATTCATCAAAGTAGATTTGCCGGAGCCTGAGTGACCGATGATTGCCACAAATTCTTTCTGATAAATCTTCAGACTCACATGATCCAGGGCGCGCACCTCATTCTCTCCGGGATTGTAGATTTTACACATATCC
>VSNE01000180.1 GCA_009774155.1 Lachnospiraceae bacterium | reverse complement strand
GGACAACGCCTGAACCGCCGGAAGATCCGGAGGATGGGACAACGCCTGAACCGCCGGAAGATCCGGAGGATGAAACAACGCCTGAATTACCTGAAGCGCCGATAAATGAAAAGATTTCTGTTAGTAAAGCGGAAATACCGGAAAATGAGATGCTGGAAAACGAAATGTCCGGAACCGGTACGGAAATTCCCGGACATCAGGAGACAGCTGCCCCTGTGCAACAAGAGGCAACGGTTCAGGCTACGGCAGAATCTGGCGTGAAAATGGAAGAAGAAATGCGGGATGTCGTTCACGATGCAACGGCGGCGGGTGAGACTGCCACGACATTTTCCGGTTATGAGGAGGAAAGGGTACAGTCTGATATAAAGGAAAAAGCTGACAGGGGGGCAGAAAGCGGAAGCCATGGGATGATTTGGCCGGCAGCTGCGGGCGTCACCGCCATTTTGACAGGCGTATGCATAGCCGCTGCCCGGAGTACAGCAGTCAAAAAAATTATGGATACACTGCGCAGGCTTTTTATGCGGAAGTAGCTTTATAACCAAATATGTGTAACAAACGGTATGGAATTTATGATTTCATGCCGTTTTTACTGTCGATTCAGTACAATTCGGAGGCGATTCATGCAGGATGCACGCAGCCGTCTTATTTATAATTTATAATGAATCAACGGCAAAGTCCGGAATTGTCTTAAGAAAGGGAGAAGAAAATGAAAAAAAAGTTAGCAGCAGTAATATTGACTGCAGTAATGACAGCATTATTATTAACAGCATGCGGGGGGAACAAGGACGCTGAGCAGTCTGCTTCCGTACCGGAGACCGAGACTCCGGCTCCTGCAGCGGACACGAAAACCGATGCGCCGGCAGAAGGGGATATGGTGTCTGATGAGAACTATAAAATACTGCAGGATAATTATGCTTTGATAACAGAGTATGCGGCCCAGGTAAGAGATATATACACCAGTGATGAAATTGCAGCGAATTCCGCTATTGAGGAAGTGATTCTCCAAACGGAAGATATCATTAATCAGATGGGCGAGCTGGAACAGGCTGATATTACGGAAGAGGATGCAGTTACCCTGAATGAAACAATGGAATTAATAATAGAAACTTATGATAATCTATTAGACGGAATGGAAGTCGCAGAAAGTGGCGAGATGGTATCTGATGAGACCTTTGCGGTGTTAAGTGAAACGTATGACACACTAACAGACATTTATAATACAGTGGCAACGGCCTATAATGATAGCGGAGCTGAAGACGAGGATATTAAGGCAGCCATGGACGAGGCGTATAGTTTCCTTGAACAGATGGGAGAGATAACCCAGGACACAATCACAGAACAAGATGCGGAAGGACTTGCAGAGGCAATGGCTGCTGCTGCTGAAATGCTTGAGGCGATTGCCGGCAATCTGTAAATTTATTCCCGCGATCAATGAGTCAAGCGGATGCGGAGCATCCATTTGACGAATGCCGAGAGGGTCAAATACCCCCAAGCTCTGCTGCGCTGCAGGTTTGATGCCCCGCCAGCCTGCTGCGGGGTTTTTGGCTCTGATACAAATTTTGTATGATCTGATACCCGTAACTATGAGCAGGCTGAATAGTTACGGGAATCAGACATTGTTATTATTACCGCCATAGTATACAGATATATTATTTTACTTAACTTTCATGGAATAAATGACTGAATATATGGTATCATAAGTTGAGTTATTTTAGAAAGGAGTTTTCGATATGGGACTTATTAAGGCAGGAATGGGAGCGCTTGGGGGCACCCTTGCGGATCAGTGGAAAGAATATTTCTATTGTGAGGCAATGGAAAAGGAGGTTATGGTTACAAAAGGCAGAAAGCGCACCAGCTCACGCTCTTCAAACACGAAGGGAAGCGACAATATTATCTCCAATGGCAGCGTAATTGCGGTAGCTGACGGTCAGTGCATGATAATTGTGGAACAGGGGAAGGTTGTGGAGGTATGCGCAGAACCCGGCGAATTTAAGTATGACACTTCCACGGAGCCAAGTATTTTTACGGGAAGTCTTGGAACGGGCATAAAGGAGACCTTCAGGACGATAGGCAAGCGTTTTGCTTTCGGCGGCGGCACGGGCAAGGATCAGAGAGTGTATTATTTCAATACTAAGGAATTGGTTGATAACAAATTTGGAACGCCGAATCCGATTCCATTCAGGGTAGTAGATTCTAAAATCGGGCTGGATGTAGATGTTTCCGTCCGCTGTTCCGGTATCTATTCCTACAAAATTGCCGACCCCATACTGTTTTATACAAATGTCTGCGGCAATGTGGAGCGGGAGTATACACGGGATGAACTGGACAGTCAGTTAAAAACGGAATTTATCAGCGCACTGCAGCCTGCGTTTGGGAGACTTTCCGATTTGGAGCTTCGCCCGAACCAGATTGTTTCCCATAACACGGAACTTGAAGACGCAATGAATGCCGCGCTTTCAAAAAAATGGGGAGAACTGCGCGGACTGAAGGTAGTCAGCATTGCACTTGGCTCCGTTACGCTGCCTGAGGAAGATGCGGAAATGATTAAACAGCTTCAGAGAACGGCTGTTTTGCAAAACCCCAATATGGCGGGAGCTACTCTGGCAGGCGCTCAGGCAGATGCCATGAAAGCGGCAGCCTCCAATCAATCAGGCGCCATGACAGGCTTTATGGGCATGGGAATGGCGATGAACGCAGGCGGCATAAACGCACAGAACCTCTTTGCAATGGGGCAGCAGCAGGCAGCGCAGCAGCCTGTACAATCCCAGGCTCCACAGACAGGCGTATGGAAATGTTCCTGCGGAGCGACTGCATCAGGCAAATTCTGTCAGGAGTGCGGTTCGCCAAAACCGGCGGCCGATGGATGGACCTGCTCCTGCGGCGCAGTAAATAAAGGCCGGTTCTGTCAGAACTGCGGTGCAAAGAAACCGGAAGGCGCGCCGCTGTACCGGTGTGACAAATGCGGATGGCAGCCGGAAGATCCTGCGCATCCGCCCAAATTCTGTCCGGAATGCGGGGATTTGTTTAATGAAAACGACAGAATATAAAAGGGGAAGCCAAATGACTGTCGATTCAGTGCGGTTTTCGGTCGATTCATGATAATGCGTTTGCTTTTGGAAAGCGTTATTGTAAAATAGCAGTGATGAAAATCACAGACAGAAATTAAAAATGGAAAAGAAAGTAGAGGATAGCTGTAATGACGAAAACAAACGCAATACTGATTACATTGTTTCTTGGAGGACTTGGCGTACATAGATTTATGGCGGGAAAAACAGGTACAGGTATTATCTGGCTGCTTACGGGCGGATGACTGGGAATCGGCTGGCTGATTGACTTAATTAAGGTCTGCACAGGAAGCTTTACCGATAAAGACGGTAATGTATGGGGAAAGTGATTTTGATAAATTTATAATCTGAATCTCGAGTGGCTGACAAAAAGAATGGGACGATCGCATCATGGAATTGGTGCGGTCGTTTGTTCAAATGTTCGGGAAATTAAGGAGGAGTCTGATGGCGACAATACAGGAATACAAATGTCCGTGCTGCGGAGGCGCAATTGCCTTTGACAGTACGATACAAAAAATGAAGTGCCCTTATTGTGACACGGAATTTGAGATGGAAACACTGGCAGGCTATGATGATGAACTGAGAAGCGAGCAGGCCGATGACATGAGATGGGAAACGGCCGGCCAGGCCAGGTGGGAGGCCGGCGAGACAGACGGACTCCGCTCCTATGTCTGCAGATCCTGCGGCGGTGAAATCGTGGGTGATGAAAATACGGCTGCCACGTCCTGTCCGTTCTGCGGAAACCCGGTAGTTATGATGGATCAGTTTTCCGGATCTCTGAGGCCGGATTATGTGATTCCGTTCAAGCTGGATAAGAGGGCTGCAAAGGAGGCGCTGAAGAAACATTATATGGGGAAACGTCTGCTCCCGAAAATATTTAAGGATGAGAACCACATTGACGAAGTAAAAGGCGTATATGTTCCTTTCTGGCTGTTTGACGCTGAAGTCAACGCGGATATCCGTTATAAGGCGAGCAAAGTCAGATCATGGAGCGACAGCAGCTATATTTATACCGAAACCAGTTATTATGCGGTGCGCAGAAGCGGGAGTATCGAATTTAAGAATGTTCCTGTTGACGGCTCTGAGAAAATGGCGGACGATTTAATGGAATCACTTGAGCCTTTTGATTTTTCAAAGGCAGTGGATTTCCAGACTGCATATCTGGCAGGTTATTTTGCAGACAAGTATGACGTGGATGCCGGGCAGAGCGTTGAGCGTGCCAATGAGCGTATCAGGAAGAGTACGGAGGATGAGTTCAAATCAACAGTGAAAGGCTATGCGTCAGTTACAAAAGAGGCCGGCAGTATACAGTTACATAATGGTAAAGTAAAATACGCCCTTTTCCCGGTGTGGCTTCTCAATACTACATGGAACGGACAAAAGTATCTTTTTGCCATGAACGGACAAAGTGGGAAAATGGTAGGGGATCTGCCCCTGGATAAGGGTGCGTACAGGAAATGGCTGTTTGGGCTGACAGGAGCCATCGGCGCAGTGATATATGTGGCATTCTATCTGATTAGCATACTATAGGGGGGCGGATAATGAGAAAGAAGAATAGAATATTTACAGTGTTTCTGGCGGCGTTTTTATGCATAGCTTTTGCTGTTTCAATAGTACCGTCAGTTACGGCAGACGCCGCCGGCGATTTGATGAGGATTGTGGACTGGGCTGATTTGCTTTCAGACAGCGAGGAGACAGATTTATCGGATAAATTGGACGAAATCAGTGAACGGCAGCAGGTTGATATCGTGGTGGTTACGCTTGATTCCCTTGACGGGGTGTCCAGTATGGAATATGCCGATGATTTTTATGATTATAACGGTTACGGCTTCGGAACCGAGAGGGACGGAATCCTTTTCCTTATCAGCATGGAGGAAAGGGACTGGTATATATCGACATCAGGCTACGGAATCACGGCTTTCACTGATGCCGGACTGGAATATATGTCTGAAGAATTTCTGCCTTACCTGAGCGACGGCGAATATGCCGAGGCATTTAATATATTTGCCGTGCAGTGCGACAACTACATAACGCAGGCAAGGACAGGTAATCCGTATGATGCGGATAATATTCCGATGGAACCGTTTTCGCCCGTGTACACCCTTATAATTGCTATAGTCACGGGATTTGTAGTATCTCTGATTGTGACAGGAATAATGCGGCTTGGCCTGCATTCGGTCTACAGCCAGCCTGCGGCAGACAGCTATATAAAAAGGGACAGCCTGCGGCTCACAAAGGAATATGAATTGTTCCTTTACAAGAATGTTATCCGGACTGAAAAACCAAAGGAAAGCAATTCATCAAGCAGCTCGGGCGGTTCAAGTACACATACCTCATCCTCCGGCAATACACACGGCGGCAGGGGCGGAAAGTTCTGAGATTGATAGTCTTGTTTTTTATCCAATCAGCACTTCCGCAGACATGGAAATTCAAGGTATCTGCAAGTTGACATACGTACAGAGAGGAAGTATACTTTTAAATAATATAAATACGAAACGAAGGTATCATCTAATGCAGCTTCGCCGTCCTGCGATATTAAAGCCCGGACGGCTGCACAGGGACGGGATCACTGCCCGTGTCAGAGTTCACGCTTTGGCACGGGCATTTCTTGCACTATGCCTGTGAAAATAAAAGAAGTAACCAGGGAGGAAAATCAATGGAACAAAAAATAAAACAGATGCCTAAAATAGATCTTCACTGTCATCTGGACGGCTCCATGACGCTGGAAAGTGTAAAGCACATTCTGGGGAGAGAGGTATGTCCGGAGGAAATGCAGGCTGGAGACAGATGCGAAAATCTGGCGGAATATCTGGAAAAATTTACCCTTCCGCTTCAGTGCCTTCAGACCAGGGAGGGGCTTGAGAGAGCCGGCCGGGAATTTTTACTGGAGGCGGCCAAGGAAAATAT
>VSNE01000018.1 GCA_009774155.1 Lachnospiraceae bacterium | reverse complement strand
GTGTATAGGCAGTCCACTGGATTGGGAGTTTTGTGGATAAGACCGCGGAAACTCAAGCACTTCAGCCTTGACAGCAGAAGTTCTCCCACAGTCACTGCATCCTCAATGGTCAGATAATGATCCGCGCTGCTGCTTACAAGAAGCTTCCCGGATGCCTCAAACTCATCATCCGCAAAGCACACCTTCAGCCAGATGGGGTAGCGGGGGAGAAAGGGAAATACAGCGCACAAATCCGCCCTATCTTCTACAAGTTGCGCTCCAAGCCCTTCGCATGCCCTGCAAAGCTGCTCCTGGGTCATTCCAGCCAGAAAGCCTCCAAGCTCCCTTTCTATATCATGGTCAAATTTAGTTCCCCGAATAAGACCGTCTTTTAACGCTCCAAAAGAAATCATCTTCGGGGAAACCGCTGTCCCATCCGCCAGGTCCAGATAATGTAGAATTACCAACTGCTGCCACTCATCAATCCGCGGTTGGAATATACACTCCGGAAAGGTAATCTGAATCCTCTGATTTAAACTCTGCAATTCAAAAAAAGACTTATCCTTATGAAATACCGCACCACTCTTCTGCGCAATTTCCTCCGGCGTATGAACGCATATCCGTTCTTTTGCAGATAACAGCATCCGTTGAAATGCCCGATTATCCTGCATGAGCCGGCACCCTCTTTCCCCTATCGCATTTTTCCAAAAAATCTGCCAGACTGATAATTACCGGATAGCCGTTTGAAAGTTCTAGCCCCTGTAATCCCGCGACCGCAATACTCTTTTCTGCAGGTATCTCACATAGAATCTCCACACGTTCACATACATTCTTCTTCATCCACTCCCGATTTTCCCCATCCACTTTGTTGAATACCAGATAGACAGGTTTTCCGATGCTTGTACCCAATTCAGAAACCTTCCCTGTCAATGCCAGAGATTCATAGGAAGGCTCTACCACCATAAGGATCAAATCTACACCGTTATCAATTCCCCGGCCAAAATGTTCAATCCCGGCCTCCATATCGATCAGCGCATATTCCCCCTCAGAAAGTACTAAATGTTCTATGAACTGAGTGAGTACATTCCCCATAGTACAGGCGCATCCCTCATTGGCTGTATGAATCTTCCCACTGGACATCAGCTTTACGCCATCCTTTTCAGAATAATATCCTTCTGGTATGTCCTGAATCTCCCATGTTTCATTAAAAAACTGGTGCGTAAAATTGGACAGCATCATATCCTGCAGCGCCTTCTGTTTCCCGCCAAAATAAGCAGTAAAATCCAAAGGCAGGTCCACGCCCAACTGCCTGCTCAATCCATAATTGGATTCATCTGAGTCAATGACAAGAATCTTTTTACCTCTCCCTGCTAATTCTTTTGCCAGCAAAGTTGTAACTGTACTTTTCCCGCTTCCGCCTTTTCCACATACTGCTACTTTCATCTTCTTCCCTCCTGGTTATAATTGTTTTTCTATTGCACAAAATGTATTGATACAGATTTCTCCTATCTCCGCCAAATCATAGGTCCCGAATGCAGCCGGGAAATTACTGGAAAACAAAATTTGTGAAGATCCCTGGAATTCCTCATCTCCCTCCCAAAAAATAAATCGCAGATACAATTCTTCAAACAATTCCAGTTCGTATCCAATATCTCCCAGGTGTACCGAGACTGCACCTATACATTCCATAATTTCTTTGAATTTTTCCAGTCTGCTCCCAAACTTATGATTCATTCTTGAGATACATCTGCCCTGAAACTGCCGGGCATATAAATCTCCAGACGGAAGCTCTTGGTAAGAGCGAAATTCTCCATTATGAGGAAATACGCTGGCATTTAAAAGGTATCTTAAAACAAGTATTTTTGCATAGATATCTTCTTCCAACGGATAGTATGCACTCGTCTCTGTCTCCAGATTTCCATGTCTGACCTTAAAGTCCGGGTAATGGATATAGTAAAGGCTCCCCATAAACATGAACATAAATTCCTGTTCTGCAAAGTTATAGGCAATCCCTAATCTTGTACTAATGCTGACAGGATCAGACATCTTAAATTTCTCCATGTAATATTCATAAGGCATCCGCTCCATATTATCTTTCGCATATTCTATTTTTTTCCCATGCCCTCCGGGGACAGTTTCCGCTCCATCTGCCATATTTACATCTCCATCCGTTTTATAATTTCTTTTACTTCCTGTACCAGTTCCTTACTGCAGTCATAAGGAGATACCCCCATGCGGTCTGCCCTTATAATATCCGGATTGTAGTGAATAAAACCAAGAAAATCTTCCTCTGGTATCCTCTCCCTAATAAATCTTTCATCCTGTTCATCTCTCACCTTACTGGCAACCACTCTCACCTGATGTACACCCAGATCAAGCGCCAGGCGCTTCACATTCCTGTACGTCTGAATACTCCTGGAGCCTGGTTCAATCACTACGACAAACTGCTCCATGCCGGATGTTGTCCCGCGGGCCAGATGCTCCAGTCCTGCCTCCATATCAAGAATCACCACATCCTTCCGATGCAGCACCAGATTACTAATGATCCGTTTTAATATCACATTTTCGGGACATACACAGCCACTGCCGGCCGTATCCACTGTGCCAAGAAGCAGAAGCCGGACACCGTTATACAGCTTTCCGTATTTATCCGGAATGTCGCTGACTTTGGGATTCAGAACATAAAATGTGTTATCCTTATCTGCTCCTGTCCGTTCCTCAATCATTTTCCTCATTTTGGAGATTGGAATAATAGACTCCACTACTTCTTCCGGAAATCCAAGAGCCAGTCCCAGATTTGCATCGGGATCTGCATCTGCGGCCAGCACCTTTCTTCCTTCTTCTGCATAAATTCTTGCCAAAGTTGCCGCAAAAGAAGTCTTTCCCACACCGCCCTTTCCTGTTACTGCTATTTTCATACCACCCTCCCTATCTTTCCAAAAACTGCTCCAGGCTTACGCCTTCCAGTATGACATATCCGCATGTATTGCAGATACTTTCTCCTACTGTGACACCATCCTTCAAAAACACTTCCAGTCCGTCTTCCTCATGGCATCCCGGACAGTCAATTTCCAGGATTGTTTTCTTATTTCTCTCATCCTGACAGTCCGCAAATATACTCATTTTTACTTACTCCTTTTCTACTCTTCTTCTAGTTGTCTGCGCAGATAGGCGCCTACAACACGGGAAAAATTACGGATATCCCTGATATAGGCGAAATCCTTTCCAAATATTTTCTTTTCTGCAGCAGTATCTTCATAGTTACCTGCAAAAATACCAAGAACAGAGATGCCAAGAGTCCTTGCCCTTCGTACCTCAAATGCCGTATCTTTCACCGCCTTTTCTCCTGTGTAATCCGCAGGCTGCCTGATGCCCGGACGCCTGACACTGATATCACAGGGTTTTCCGTCGCTGAGCAGGATCAGAATCTTGTGGTTCTCCGGTCTGTCCAGCATGGAATCATACGCAGCTTTTACTGCCAGTCCGTCCCTATTATTCCCCGATGCACGAAACTCAAAAATTCTCTCATTTTTTTCTTTTCTGTCATCGTAATCTCGAAAGCGGTGCATGACTGTATGATTCCAGAAAGTACAGTAGCTCACTACCCGGTGCGGGATACCCACAAAGCTTAACGCCTCACTGATGATATACCCCTGTACCGCCACCTGCGACTGCCTTGCCGCCTGTGAGCCGCTGGAATCCAGCAGAATATCAACCACAAATTCTGATGAACCGGATAAAACCCTCTTGTCAAAAAGCTTTTCATCTTCCGTTCTCCCCAGCTTCCAGAGCCTCGCCGGTGCCATCTGTCCGCTGGTGGAACGGCAGAGGTCCTCCTGACTCCGGAGAACCAATGACTTTTTAAGCGTGTCTGCCAGGGACTTGATGTTCCGTTTGATTACCCGGCTGTTACTGTAATAATACATCCTGTTTTTTTCAAACTGAAGTCGGTTAAAGCGATACTGGTTATTTACGATTACCGGGTCCTGCAGAATCCCCTTTGTATCATGTAGCAGACAATTGGCGTGTATCCCGGTACAGAGCCTGTTTTTCTTTTTCTCCTGTTCCAGAGGTGACAAATAATTTTTTCCATAGTTCAGGCTCACATATTCCTGTACCTTCTGCAAGGAACCCTCATCTGCGACTTCTGGAGCTTCTTCCTCTTTTTTCCCTGATTCGGTCAGATTTACCCGCCTTTTCTGCGGTTCTTCCTTTATCTGCAGACTCATTATGTCCTTACCCAGTCCGGCCAGATACTTCCGGATAATCTCCTCCATCTGCTCGTCGGTCAGGCAGTCCTGCCATGCGGCACTCGCCAATGCCATTGGCGGAACATTAAAAACTGCTTCCGGATTTCCATGCCGTTCTTCAAATTTCTGATCAAATATCGTATTATAAATTTTTTTAATTTTGTTTATGATATCCATGGTATCCTTGGCCTGCCCCAAAGCTGCGATCTCCTCCGCTGTCTGCCTGACCGCATCTGGTATCTCACAAAGCTCCCTGCCCAGATAGCTCTTCATCATAAAAACCTTCACCCGACCGAAAAAAGTCCTGTTCAGAACAGTTTCTTCCTGATTTAAAATATCCGCAAAGGCCTTTCTTCGGATATCATCTGTCCCAGGACGTTCTTTTGCAATTTTCGGATAAGCAGCCGCATCCACGCACAATTGGGCCAGCTCCATAAGAGGCCTCTCCTGTGCCGAGAGATATGCCTTCTTCATCATATACAGCCCCAGTTCTTCGGAATCAAAGTAGCGGGCAAATGCTCCCTGTTTCATAGCATCGTAAAGCGCTGCCTCTCTGGATCTTATAAAAGCCTTCACATCTGGCTTTACATTCAGCGTATAATCTCCGCTGATGGTCCAGAACAGATTCCGGATTCTGTTCTCAATCTCCAGACGGTGCTCCTCTGCCTGTTTCTCCGAAAACTGGTAGGATCGTTCTTTCATACCGTCACCCCTCAAAGATCTCCGCCCTGGTCCATGAAGACGGAATCCTAGTGGCAATCACATCTTCCAGCATTTCCTTTTCAAACACATCAAAGCTTTTGTTCACAATTCCCATACGAACTGCCAAAAGCGGTGGCAGATTGGAACGGATCGCTTTCATGGATGCGATCATTCCCCGCAGATCCAGCGATCTGGCTGAAGCCTCTCCATTATAAACCTTTGCCTGCAAATCCAAAAACAGCCCGGTAAACTGCTCCAGCGCCTGTTCCTTCACATCTGCAAAATGTTTTTTAAGAAGGAAACGAATGGTATCCTCATCCAGAGGCGGCATATCGACCACCATAAAACGGGACACCAGGGCTTCATTCAGTTCCTTTGTTCCTGCATATCCGTAATTCATGGTTCCGATAAACCGTGCGGCCGGATGCAGCGCCACCCTTGCATATCCCGGAACATCGATACGCCTGCGGTGATCCAGGGTGGCATGGAGAACGGAGACCGCATCATTTTTTGCCATATTGATCTCGTCCAGAATTCCAAAGCCGCCAAATTCCGCGCATTGATAAACCGGACCTTTGCGGAGCTGAACTTCGTTATTGATAAAAGTATCGGTCCCAATTAAGGATGCGCTGTCCGTATTGACATGAAAAGAGATATCATAAGAAGGTCTTCCAAATATCCAGGCAAGTGTCTCACACAGTATGTTTTTTCCGGTTGCCTTAGCCCCGGAAAGCAGAAGATTTTCTCCCTGCAGAAGCGCCGCCACAGACATTTCCAGAATGTCTTTTCCATAGAAAAGCATATCCGGAATACAGACCCGCTCCTGTACTTCCTCTGCTGTTTCATATTTCTCTCTGAATTCCACTACGTCATGAATCAGACTATCATCCATTTTCTGCTGCTCCAGATAGGAAAGCAGCAAATTTTTATCTTTTCTCATTTACAGTCCCATCCCTTCCAGAATCTTATACAAGGCCTTTTTGACCGGTGTATCTTCCGGCAGTTCTATAAGCGGCTTTCCGTCACAGTCATAACGGTAAACCATTTCATCCTGAGGAATCACTCCTAGCAGTGTCAGCCCCTGCTTCTCAATCTCTTTCTTTGTGCCCTCATCCAGTCTGCCCTTCGGAGCACGGTTGATAATTACCCCCGTTTTTTCCGGTTTCATCCCCAGTTCCTTCATTAAATCTGCAATCCTTCCGGCTGCCTGTACCCCTCTTCTGGAGCAGTCACTGACCAGAACCGCTGTCTTCATGGAAGGGAGCAGACCTCTGCTGACATGCTCCATGCCTGCCTCATTATCCACCACCACGTAGGGATAGTGACTCTGGAGCTTCTGAATCTGTGTCTGCACCAGACCATTGATAAAGCAGTAGCACCCCTGTCCCTGGGTACGCCCCATAACCATAAAGTCAAAATCATCCTCTTCGATGACGGCATCTGCCATCCGAATCTCCAGCCATGCCTGTTTTGTCATCCCGGATGGAATCTGATAGCGGTCATCCATTCCCGCCCGCTCAATTTCTTCCCGCAGCTCTCCAAGGGTAACGCCGACCTCCACGCCGAGCACTTCATTCAGATTGGAATTGGCATCCGCATCCACGGCCAGCACCGGCTTTTTCCCATGCTCACACAGATATTGAATCATCAGTCCGCACAAAGTTGTTTTTCCTACACCTCCTTTTCCTGCCACTGCAATGATATGTCCCATATATTTACCTCCAATCATTTTTAATCAACATGTTGATTATTTTTATACGATACAGTATAATGACTTTTATCAAAAAGACAAGAAACAATATGAAAAATCTGTATGGTTACTGAACAAAATCGGAAAATTGTTGATGTATTGGGGGAAATATCATGGCTGAAAAAACCAAAAAAGAAGACCGGCGCATTCGGTATACGAAGCAGGTCATAAAAGAAACTTTATTAAAATTGCTGGAAAAAAACCATTTTGCAAAAATTACGGTTACCGAACTGTGCCGCATGGCTGAGATCAACCGGGGCACTTTTTATCTGCATTATTATGATATGAATGATGTTCTGGATGATATACTGGATGACATGCTCTCTGACACTTCCAGCGTCATGGAGCATGTCTTGTCTCAGAAATGTGATTCTCCAAACTGTTCTTATCCATTTTGTGATAAAATTCACAGCAATGACATGTTTCGTTATCTGCTCCTGGATGATACTATCTTTACGAAAATCATTGATAAAATGGCAGATCATAAGGAACACTATATTACCTGGCTCATGTCTCACAGTATCCTTACGTTTGAAGAGGCGGAGGCTGTCTTTTACTTTCAGATGAATGGCTGCCTGGCGATCAATAAGCTCATGTCCCGCAATCACTGCAGCGACTGGAAAAAAATACAGAAAACGATTGACGCTTTTATAAAAGCAGGACTGGAAAACTTTCTGATTCATGACCAGAGAAAATGAAAGCCTTTTTCAGCAAGCTGAATGAGGCTGACTGCCGGACAGGTCGGGCCTTATGCGTCGGACAATTCTACCTGACGACAAAAGAATGATAGATTTCGATTTCCTATCTGCGAAGCTTCCCCCGGCATTTCCCGTCAGGGGCTTCCAATTCGTGGATGGGCCTGATCATTCCAGAACCAGCACCACACAGAATTATTACCAGAGAACGGCAAAAAAACCCATGCGCAGAACAGAAGTCCTGAAAATCAGAGAAAAGCTCTTTTCGGATGCAAATCGCAGTTCGTTAGAAAAACCGTTAGAAAGCACTCAATAAGATCATGAAAAAGGGTTCCCGGAAATCCCGGAAACCCTTTTATTTCAAGCTCTCTGCTCTGAAGCACGAGACGGGATTCGAACCCGCGACCCTCGCCTTGGCAAGGCGATACTCCACCACTGAGCCACTCGTGCATATATGTAAAACCCTTGCGGGTAAAAGCGGGTGATGGGAATCGAACCCACGTATCTAGCTTGGAAGGCTAGTGTTCTACCATTGAACTACACCCGCATATATATAAATCCCTGGGGATTATTATTGTATATAAAAACCCTTGCGGGTTGTTTGCATCTGGACTGCCCAGAACCGGAATCGAACCAGTGACACGAGGATTTTCAGTCCTCTGCTCTACCAACTGAGCTATCTGGGCCTCTGTCACGGATATTCTGCTTTACAACAATAGATATTCTACTATGGAGTATTTTAAATGTCAAGTACTTTTTTAAAATTTTTCTATTCTCTTCCATACTTTTCCATACTTCCACACCGGAAAAGACTGCTCCCCGCCCAGGGCAGGGAACAGTCCCTCTCCGAATCCTTTTCCGTCATCACAGCATCACTGCTCAGATACATACCTAGTCTTGAAATTTACCAGATTCACCAGCTCTCTTCTTTCCAGATACCGCGTCAGGTTCTGACAGCAGATATGGATAATCCGATTTTCCGTATCCTTGGAATAGCCGAAGCTCAGACCTGCAATATGAGGAGTCAGAATCACCCGATCCATCCTCCAGAGCGGATGCCCGGCAGGCAGCGGTTCCGGGTCCGCCACATCCAGCGCCACCCCTCCCAGACTGCCCTCCTCAAGAACCCGCACCAGCGCTTCCGTATCAATAAGGCTTCCTCTTCCCACATTAATCAAATAAGTTTCCTTTTTCATCGCCCGCAGACGCCTCTCATCCAGAAGCCCTTCTGTCTCCGGTGTATTCGGCAGACAGCCAATCACAATATCCGCCTTCGGAAGCGCAGCGTCCAGTCCGTCCGCCGTAATCATTGCATCATAGCAATCCGGAAAGTTCCGTTCCGTCCGGCGCATTCCGGTAATATAGGTTCCAAAAGCCTTCAGTCTCTTCGCCGCCCCGGTTCCGATATCTCCGGCTCCCAGAATAAGTATGCGCTTCCCGTAAAGCAAGGTTTCAGAGCCAAGGGGCCGCCATCTTTCTTCCTGCTGCTGAAGCGCATATTGCTTCAGATTCCGGCACAGCTCCAGAAGCACAGCTACGATGTACTCCGAAATAACGGCCTGAAAGCTTCCTCTTGCATTGGTCAGCTTCACCTTCTGCGGAAACCCTTCCCGCATAGTATAGACATCTGTGCCTGCCCAGCTCATCTGAATCCAACGAAGACCGGGACATTTCTGAATCTCCCGGATGCCCGGTTCACCGAAGATAATCTCCGCAGACTGAAGAAGCGGCAGCCGCTCCTCCCTCGTCATCCCCCTGTCCACATAGATAAATTCACAGCGATCCTTCCCCGCTCTCTCCAGCATCCTTTTTTGTGCCGGATCACAGGGAAAAAGAACCGCCACTTTTACCTTTTCCATAATCGCCAATCTCCTTTTCCAAAGCCTGATGATGGCCATATGCACGGACAGCCCGGGTATAGGTCAGCCCTGCAAAAGAAGCACCAAGGCCTGTCCGCTTAGAAGCGTCAGCTTCTGTCCCTCAGCCAGATACTCCGGCAGGTTATTCAGAAGCACCTTCCGTACAGTCCGGGGAAGCCGTATCTCTTCCTCTTCCCGCCCCCAGTTGCCTAAGACCAGTATGCAGTTTCTTTCATCCCGCCTGTAATAGGCTATCACATTCTCCGTCTCTTCATAGGCCGGAATAAAATGCCCGTATACAAATGTTTCTTTGTAATCCGGGCTTTTCCGAAGAGCTGTCAGCTTCCGGTAATAATTCAGTACCGAATCCTTCTCCTTCTCCTGTGCCTGTACATTAATCTCATGGTAATTCGGATTGACCTTCAGCCACGGAGTGCCTGTCGTAAAGCCTGCATGCTCCTCATTGCTCCACTGCATTGGAGTTCTGGCATTATCACGGCTCAAACGATTGCAGACCTCCAGCGCTTCCTCCTCATTAAGTCCCATACGCAGCGCCAGTCTGTACTGGTCCTTTGTATTGATATCATCAAATTCCTCTATGGACTGCATCCGGCAGTTGCGCATACCAATCTCCTGTCCCTGGTACAGGAAAGGAATTCCGGAAAGGAACATTTTTATTGTCCCCAGCATTTTTATGCCTGCCGCATTTTGTACATACAAAGGCAGAAACGTGCTGGCCCCCCTTGGTTCATCGTGATTCTCAATAATGTTGGAAAGAAATCCAATGGGTTCCATTTTCTTCTGTGTCTCAAAAATAGCCTTTCTCCATGCGGCAAAATCAAATTCCTTTGCCTCATACCAGCCATGCTCCCCCATGGTCAAAAGGTGCTGCGAAAAATCAAACATAGAAGAAAAATGACCGTCCTCCCCCACAAACTCTTCAAGCTCCTCTTCCCGCATATTGAATACTTCTCCCACCGTAAATGCCTGATATTTCTCAAATGTATTTCTTTTCAGATCCTCCAGCATCTCTCCGATTCCGGAGGCATGTTCGATAACGGTTCCAAGCGCACATAACCCATCCGGGCCGTCCGCCGGATAATCCGGAAAATCCAGGTTCTTCTGAATATTGATGATCGCATCGATCCGGAAGCCTGCCACGCCCTTTTCAAGCCACCAGTTAATCATATCATAGAGTTCCCTGAGAACAGAAGGATTATACCAATTCAGATCCGGCTGTTCCCTGGCAAACATATGATAATAATAAAGATCCCTGCGGCCTTTCACCGGCTCCCAGGCGCTTCCGCCGAAATAAGAACGGTAATTGGACGGCTCCTTTCCATCCTTTCCCTTACGGAAATAAAAATAATCTCCATAAGGCCCTTCCGGGTTCTTTACCGCCTCTTCAAACCATCGGTGCCTGCTGGAACAGTGATTGATAACCAGATCCATAACTATGTACATATCCCGCTTTTTTGCTTCCGCCAGCAGCTCATCGAAATCCTCCATAGTTCCAAATTCCGGCGCAATCTTATAATAATCCGAAATATCATACCCCTGATCCACAAAGGGGGACTGATAGATAGGGGAAAGCCATACGATATCAATGCCCAGGGATTTCAGATAATCCAGCTTTGAGATAATCCCCTGAAGATCCCCTATCCCGTCTCCGTTAGAATCGCAATAGCTCTTCGGATAGAGCTGACATGCGATTTTGTCATGCCACCATTTCCTTTTCATAGTCTACCTCCACAACTTTTATCCAACCGCCGGGCGGCGGCATACCGTACCGCCCCTGTCAGCCTCGCTTACTGCGAAAAAATAAGGGGCACCGCCTTATACAGCACCCCTTTTTCTATCCGCAGTGTACCACGATTATTTTAAACAGTCAATAGCTGCTCTCTCAATCGGGAATCCGGCTTTATACCGGCTGATAAACTCATCAAAGCCTTTTACGTCATCCGGAACCGGAGCCATCTTCTCTCCTTCATCTCCGCCGAACACTTTGTTCTGCAGATAATCCTCCAGAGTCTCTCCTGCATCCTTCTGAACCATGTAGGAAGCCAGAAGAGCAATTCCCCATGCGCCGCCTTCTCCTGCAGTCTTCATAACGGATACCGTTGCATCCATAGCTCCCGCCAGAATACTCTGTCCGACACCCTTTGTTTTAAACAAGCCGCCGTGTCCGGTGATGCGATCTACCGCAACCTTTTCCTCTTTCATAAGAATATCAAGTCCGACCTTCAGCGCACCGAGGGAGGTGTACAGATTTGCGCGCATAAAGTTTGCCAGATTAAACTTGCTGTCCGGTGTCCGCACAAGCATTGGCCGGCCTTCTTCAAAGCCTGTAATATGCTCACCGGAAAAATAGTTGTAGGCCAGAAGTCCTCCGCAGTCCTTATCCCCCTCCATTGCCTTGTTATACAAGGTTCCGAACAGCTTATTCATATCCACTTCTATACCAAAGCTCTCAGCAAACTCTTTGAAAATATTCACCCACGCATTCAGATCCGAGGTGCAATTATTGCAGTGAACCATGGCAACTGCATCTCCGCTTGGAGTCGTTACCATATCAATTTCCTCATAAACCTTCTGAAGCTCCTTTTCCAGAACAATCATTGCAAATACAGAGGTACCCGCAGACACATTGCCTGTACGCTGCTTTACGCTGTTCGTGGCGGCCATACCCGTTCCTGCATCGCCTTCCGGAGGACAGAGCGGACACCCTGCCTGAAGAACGCCGGAAGGGTCCAGCTTCTTTGCGCCCTCTGCAGTCAGCACGCCTGCACGGTCTCCGGCTACAAGCACCTTCGGAAGCAGATCAGCCACCTTCCACGGGAACCCCTTCGGAGCAACCAGCTCATCAAATTTTTCAAGCATGGAAGTATAATAATTCTTTGTAGCCGGATCAATCGGGAACATACCGGATGCGCTTCCTACGCCAATCACCTTTTCGCCGGTCAACTGCCAGTGAATATAGCCATCCAAAGTAGTAAAGAAATCCACCTCCGGCACATGCTTCTCATTATTTAAAACTGCCTGATATAAATGAGCGATGCTCCATCTCTGCGGAATATGGAAGCAGAACGCCTCTGTCAGCTTTTCGGAAGCCTCCTGCGTAATTGTATTCCTCCAGGTACGGAACGGAACCAGAAGCTCTCCTTTTTTATCAAAGGCCAGATATCCGTGCATCATAGCGCTGAAGCCAATACCTGCCAGCTTCTCCACAGCCACCCCATACTGTCTCTTCACATCCTCCGTCATATTTTTATAGCAGTCCTGCAGACCCGTCCAGATGTCATCCAGCGTATAGGTCCAGATACCGTTTTCAAGACGGTTCTCCCAATCATGGGCTCCCGACGCAATCGGAGCATTGTTTTCATCTACCAGAACCGCCTTGATTCTGGTGGAACCGAACTCAATACCCAGGACTGCTTTTCCATTTGCAATTGTACCTTTTACATCACTCATGAATTATCTTCCTCCTAAATCCAAACCAATATGATAGGTTAATCATACCATAGGGAAATGGGGATTTCAAAGTAATTTTAGGACATTTTACCTAAATCCGGATATTTCCAGAATAAAAAGAATACATCTTAGCCAAACACTTATCCAAGATGTATTCTTAATCACCAGACTTCTAAAGCACCGGCAAAAGCTGTTCTGTCAGAAATACCGCCGCACATGCGAATGCCGCCACAGTCAGCAGACTTTTGTTGTAAAATGCCAGCGCCGCCGCCACGGCCACGCCTGCCAGAGCACTCCATATACTCTCTGTGGCATATAAAATGGCCGGGAATGTCATGGCTGTCAGACAGGTATAAGGCACATAGTAGAGGAATGACTGAATATACCGGTTCTCTATCTTTTTACGGAATACCGTCAAAGGAATTACCCGAATCAGATAGGTCACAAACGCCATAACCGCAATATATACATACACCATTATTCCGTCCCCCCTTCCTCATGGAGCGGGAACAGGACCGCGCCTGCGGCCGAAGCCGCCACCGTACAGATAATGATGGACACACCTGCCGAGATTCCCGAAAATACAGGAAGATAATAAATCACACAACTCATAAGCAGCGCCAGCGCCGCAGTCGCCAGAACAGAACGAACTTTTTTTGCCTCCGGTATCACAACCGCAATAAACATTCCGTACAGCGCCACGCTAAGAGCGCTGTTCACCGCTTCAGGAAGCATACTCCCCGCCGCCGCGCCGACTGCCGTTCCCGCCGTCCATCCGATAACCGGAAGTATCTGAAGCCCCGCCATATAAGAAAAACTCAGCTCCCTCCCATGCGCCATCGCGACTGCAAATATCTCATCCGTATTGGCAAATGCAATGATCAGGCGCTGCCAGAAGGTTACCCTTTCCGACAGCTTCTGAGACAGAGACAGACTCATCAGAGCGTACCGCAGGTTAATGATAAGCTGGGTGACTGCCATCTCCAGCAGGGTTCCGCCTGCAATGATAATCTGAAGTCCTGCAAACTGACCGGCGCTGGTAACATTTGTCAGGCTGGTCAGCGCAGCCTGAAAGACGGTAAGCCCCCCGCCAAGGGCCAGTATGCCGAAGCTGAAGCTCACCGAAAAATATCCAAGTGCAATGGGCGCTCCGTCTTTTAATCCGCATTGAAAATCCTGTTTTTTCATGTCCCTTATATCCTTCGTAAAACCATGGAGCAAATCGGCGGAACCCTAAGATAAAGATTCCCCTTTTTTACCGAATATACGGCTTCTTTTGTACTGAAGCCGTTTTCCAGAGTAAGTATCAGCCGTTCCAGTTCCGCCTCTTTGGGAACTCCCGCCTCCCAGACCGGAATATTGATCTCCTTCTCTTCTTTCCCATTATTCAGAACAACAATAATCTGCTCCTTCTCACTGAAACGCCCGTAGCTCAGGAACTGATAATCAAGAGCCAGAAATTTCGTAGAGCCATGGGTCAGTACCGGATTCTCTTTCCGAATGCAGATGGCTTCCTTGTGGAAGGAAATCAATTCCTGATCCTCCTGCCCCCACGGATAAGTTCTCCTGTTATCCGGGTCTGTAAAGCCGCATACACCGGCCTCGTCTCCATAGTACAGCGTAGGCGCTCCCACCCAGGTCATCTGGACAATCACCGCCTCCCGGAATACCCCTTTATTCACGCCCTCTGAGGCTGCGTCCGAGCCAAGAGTGTGGATACGGCCGACCCTATGATTTGTCCTCGTCAAAAATCTGGAATGATCGTGATTGGACAATTCATTCATCGCTGTCTGCAGGGACGGCGCATAAAAATTTGCCATATGATGCATCATTGCATTTTTAAATGCCTCCGCATTCCCATACATATCTTCCCTGTACTCATCGCTGTGTTTCTCCATACCGGTCAGGAACCATGTAAGGGGTTCCATAAATGCATCATAGTTCATCAGCGTATCCCACTGATCTCCCTGAAGCCAGCGGTTTGCATTGCCGTAGTGTTCAGCCAGAATCAGCGCGTTTGGATTCACTTCCTTTACTGTCCTGCGGAACTCACGCCAGAACTCATGGTTATACTCCTCGGTAAAGCCGAGATCCGACGCCACATCCAGACGCCAGCCATCCACACAGTAAGGAGGCTCCAGCCATTTTCTTGCTATATACATAATATATTCTTTCAGCTTTGGAGATTGCTCGTAATTTAATTTCGGAAGAGTATTGTGTCCCCACCAGCCATCGTAGAATTCGTTATAGGGCCAGTCGTGCTCATTGTTGAATTTAAAGAAACTCCGATACGGACTGTCCGCAGAAATATATGCTCCTTTCTCATAATCCTCCGATGTCTCATACAGTCTCTCCCGATCCAGCCATTTATTAAAGGAGCCGCAGTGATTAAACACACCGTCCAGAATAATTTTCATACCTCTGCGGTGAACCTCTTCCACAAATCTGGCAAAAAAAGCATTGCTGGCCTCCAGATTCTTTTTGTTCACCACCCGCTGAATATATTTGCTGGCATGGAAATTATCATTGTCTCCCTCCGGAAGACATTCTCCGCCGTCCTCCACAACCACGCCATAGTGCGGATCTATATAGTCGTAATCCTGAATATCATATTTATGGTTGGACGGAGATACAAAGATTGGATTCAAATACAGGACATCCACACCCAGCTCCTGCAGATAATCCAGCTTATCCCATATTCCCTGAATATCTCCTCCATAAAATGCGCGCACATCCATACTATCCGGACATTTACTCCAATCCGTCACCTTATGTACGCCTTCGTTAATATAAATATATTCCCGGTCTTCCACATCATTGGATGTATCCCCGTTGCAGAACCGATCTGTAAAGATCTGGTACATAATAGCGCCTTTTGCCCAATCAGGCGTTTTAAAGCCCGGCACAATCCCGAAAGAATTGTATTCCTGCAGATTCTTAGACACGCCCAGACTGTTATAAAAGCATCTTTGGTTGCCTGTACGGATTTCAAAATAATAACGGACAGGGCCGTCCAGAGGAGGAATTGTATAAGTATAATAGTCAAAAGCTCCCTCTGTATATGCTTTTTCCATACAGACCTTGTGGCTTCCGCAGATAAGAAACACATAATCCACATTATTTACCGCCGTCCGAAACTTAATAGTTACCTGCTCTCCCAGCTCCGGCTCAAACGGCGTCTGATAATTTGCGCTTTCATCGCTGAAAAGCGCCGCTTTATTTAATACAGGCCGCATGTTCATCGCATACTGCTGAGTCCTCTGCGCCTGTGTGACTTCATTAAAATCCATAAAACCCATCCCTTCAGAACTCTTTTTGCACATCTATCATATCCTATCTGTTGTAAACACACAAGCTTTTTCCCAAAAAAGGGTAGTAAAAAAGACAGCGGGGGTCATTGCTGTCTTTTTTAGGAGAAGGTATTTCTTATTTCTTATGGGGTGTAGCAAAAACTATATAATGTATTGGGGGTTTTTACGAGAATTATAGTATCATATATTTCCAAAGAAGTGTGCACAAACTTTACAAAAATTGCACTTGGTTTTTAGCTATTTTGCACAAATAACTCTTCAAACTCTTCTCTGGTAATCTTCTCCTTCTCAAGTAAAAGCTTCGCACATGACTCCAGCACATCCCGGTGTTCCTGAATCAGCTTCTTTGCACGCGCATAACATTCGTCTACAATCCGCTTTACCTCCTGATCAATCTCACTGGCAATCTGCTCTCCGTAGCTTCTTGTATGGGCAAGATCGCGTCCGATAAATACCTCATCTTCATCATCCCCATAGCGGATCAGCCCAAGCTTCTCAGACATCCCATACTTTGTTACCATGGCTCTTGCAAGAGAAGTGGCCTGCTTGATATCCTGGGAAGCTCCTGTAGTAATATCGTCGAATACAAGCTCCTCCGCCACACGGCCTCCAAGGTCTACAATAATATCCTGCAGCATTCTGCCTTTGGTGTTAAACATCTCATCCCGTTCCGGGAGCGGCATCGTATAGCCTGCGGCCCCCACACCCGTTGGGATAATGGAAACCGTATAGACCGGTCCCACATCCGGCAGCAAATGGAACAAGATCGCATGGCCTGCCTCGTGGTATGCGGTGATCTTTTTTTCTTTTTCAGAAATGATACGACTCTTTTTCTCCGCGCCGATTCCTACTTTAATAAAGGATTTGCGGATATCCTCCTGTATCATATAGGCACGATCCTCTTTCGCCGCCTGAATAGCCGACTCATTCAAAAGGTTCTCCAGATCCGCCCCGGGAAATCCCGCCGTTGTCTGTGCCATCTGATGCAGCTCCACGTCATCGCCCAGCGG
>VSNE01000179.1 GCA_009774155.1 Lachnospiraceae bacterium | reverse complement strand
AATCCAAACTGTCTTAATATCTCTGCGGACAAACATCCGCACGGCAAAAAGGAGGCTGTCATATGAAAACAATTGATCTGCATGTTCATTCCTGTATGTCCGACGGAAGCATGACTCCCGAAGAACTGGTGGAGCTGGCCGGACAGACAGGCCTGGCTGCCTTTGCCCTGACAGACCATGATACGACCGCCGGAATTGACCGGGCCGTATGGGCGGCAAAGGGTACTCCGGTGGAGATTATCCCCGGTATTGAATTTTCTACCAAATGGCAGTCCCGTGACGTCCATATCCTGGGATATTTTATCGACTACCATGCCCCGTCTTTCCAGAAGAAGCTTCACGGGTTTACGGATGCCCGCAATAGACGGAATGAAAAAATGTGTGAACGTATCCGGGAATATACAGGCTTTTCCATCTTCCCTGACAAGCTTCAGGGCCGCTGGCCCGGCTCGGTCATCACCCGCGCCCATATGGCAACCTGGCTGATGGAGCAGGGGTATGTGGAAACCCGGAACATCGCCTTTGAAAAATATTTAGGAGATCATGCTCCCTGCTTTGTTCCTAAAGCCCAGATATCCCCCGCCGATGCCATCCGCCTGATCCTTACCCATCACGGCATTCCGGCGCTGGCGCATCCGCTTCTCTATGCCCTGTCAAAAAAGCAGCTTGAGCTTCTGATTATGGATCTGAAGGAGAGCGGTTTAAAAGGCATTGAGACCGTTTATGCAAGGAATAAGGGATCTGACGAAGCCTTTGTCCGCGCCCTCGCCCAAAAATACAGCCTGCTCATCACCGGAGGCTCCGACTTCCATGGAGCAAACAAGCCGGACATCGCGCTGGGAACAGGCATTCGTTCAAATCTCTCAATTCCGTACAGCATCCTGGAGACTCTGAAGGCGGCAAAAGACTAATAATTACCAAGTATTTTGAAGTTCACCGCTTCTTCCATAATTCCGCGAACCGCGTTCTTCACTGCACTGTCATTTAAGTTGCCTTCAAAGTCAACAAAAAAATGATATTCCCAGTTGCGTTCCGGAATGGGGCGGGATTCAATCTTGCACATATTCAGATCATTATAAATAATATGGGACAGGATATTGTAAAGGCTTCCGCTCGTATGAGGAACCTCAAAGCAGATGCTTACTTTCTTTGCGTCCTTCTCATACATTCTCCGGTTCGTGACAATGATAAACCGGGTAGAATTGAACCGATTATGGTTCACCGGCATCTCCAGTATTTTCAGCCCGTGAAATTCGGCCGCGGCCGCGCTGGCAATGGCGGCCTGAGATTTGTCCTTGTCCTTTGCCACCTTTTCAGCCGCGGTCGCCGTGTTGGACAGGCTTATCTGCTGCCAGTCCGCATGCTTTTCCAGATAAACCGAACTCTGCATCAGCGCCTGCGGATGGGAATATACAGTCTTAATATCCGAAAGCTCTGCCTCCGGAAGTCCCAAAAGGGCATGGTTAATCTTCAGAATCTGTTCCCCCACAATATAATTGTCATATTCCTCCAGAAGATCATAGATATCATTGACCTCTCCGGCTGAAGAATTTTCTATCGGAAGCACCGCATAATCCGCCATTCCCTCTTTGATCGCCTCCATGCACTCCTTCCAGCTGGCCATATGGAAGACATTTACATCCTCCCCGAAATATTCCATAGCCGCCTCATGCTGATAGGCGCCCTCCACTCCCTGATAAACTACCCGGCACTTTTTCCGCTCAATCTGATCCACCCGGGTAAAAGGAAGACTGCCCGATACCCCCTCCTCTGCAAGAAGCTGGTACTGCAGCTTCCGGCTCATGGACATAATCTGCTGAAATAATTCCTGCACTCCGTGGCGGTTGAAATCGCTGTGGGCAAGCCCTCCTAGTGTCTCCAGCTTCTGTATCTCCCGGTTTCTGTCCAGAACCTTTTTTCCGTTGGCAATTTTATATCTGGCCACCTGACTGCAGATATCCATGCGTTCTTCAAATAATCTCACAATTTCGCGGTCAATCACATCAATCTGATCCCGAAGCTTAAGCAAATCCGTCATCTTCTATCTCCTCTGCTCCACTTTTCTGATAAGCTCTCCCAAATAGGAAAGAGAACCGAATGCGAGAATCACATCCCCTTTTCCTGCCAGGCCATACGCCTTTTCCACCGCCTCTGACAGACTCTCTGCCGCCTGTACATGCGGGTGATATGCCGACGCCGCTTTTTTAAGCTCCTCTGCCGGAAGCGCTCTTGGGTTGTCCGGCGTCATTACTGTGATAATCTCTGAGGCATAGGGCGCTGTCTTCCGTATCACTGCGTCGTACTCCTTATCCGCCAGCACTCCCATAATATAAATCAGCCGGTATCCTGATAAATAGTTCTCTATGCTTTCCCGAAGCTTTTCCGCCGCGTCCCGGTTATGGGCCCCGTCCACGATAAAATACGGCTCTTCTGCAATCACGGTAAAGCGGCCGTTCCATACGGTATTCCTTAAGCCTGCCCGCACTGCCGCCTCCGGAATCTCACAGCCCTTCCGGCAAAGCTCCCCAATAATCTCCAGCGCCAGGGCTGCATTGGTAAACTGATACTCCCCGGACAAGGATATCTCCACATCCTTGTAAGCCTTATAATCAAAGCTCTGCCGAAACAGGCTCCTTCTTCGGTTTACAGAGCATTCCGGGTTCACCGTTACGACCGGGCAGCCGCACTCCCGCGCTTTCAGAAGGACTGCCTGTTCTGCCTCCGGCTCCTGCCTTACCGTTACTACTGTACAGCCGGGTTTTATAATTCCCGCTTTGTTTTCCGCAATCTCTGCCAGCGTATTTCCCAGAAATCCCATATGATCCATACTGATGGATACCAGGACTGCCACCATCGTATTTTTAATCACATTCGTGGCATCCGTCCTTCCTCCCATACCTGCTTCCAGAACTACCAGGTCGCACTTCTGCTCCGCAAAATAGAGAAATGCCAGCGCTGTTTCCGCCTCAAACGTGGTCGGATGTCCAAGCCCTTCTGCAAGCATCTGTCTGCCTGCCTTTTGAATTCGTTCTGTCAGCCGCGCCAGATCTTCCCTGGATATATACTGCTCATTGATCTGTATTCTCTCCCGATAGCTGAAGATCGTAGGAGAAATATATCTTCCTGTCCGGTATCCCGCTTCCTTTAATACTGTTGATACGTAGGCCAGAGTCGAGCCTTTTCCATTTGTACCCGCAATATGCACAAACCTAAGCTCGTCCTGAGGATTGTCAAGACGGTCAAGCAGCTCTTTGAGCGGCTCTAAAGTCAGCTCCCCGGAGTACTGGCTGCAGTCCTCAAGGAAAGCCCTTGCTTCTTCGTATGTCATGGTTCTCACACCTTTTCTTCCTGTATACTTTATGCGTATGTAGAATTATAACACACCCCTTTGAAGAATCCAACTAATAAAACAGTTTCCGCATTTTTTAATAGATATACCCCCCGCTCTATGTTATAATATTGATTATGAAAAGACTGAGGGAGGCAAAAGAAAAAGAAATGAAAAGTATCCGCAAAAAAATCACAATATGTCTGATGGCAACGGTCCTGATCGCTTTAATTGCAGTGGGATCGTCCAGCATTACACTGAACTACAAGAACACCCTGTCCATTGTGAAGCAGATGATGGGCCAGACTGCCGTTCTGGCTGCAAACCGAATTGAACAGGAGCTAAGCGCCTACAAAAATGTGGCTATAGACACAGGCTGCATTTCCCAGCTGTCCGACGCATCCGTCCCTGTGGAGGAAAAACGCGCTATCATGGATGAACGCGTCAGCATGCACGGCTTTCAGCGGGGCAACATTATCGATGCAGACGGCTACAGCATCTTTGACGGAAAGGATTACTCCGATCGGGAATATGTAAAGCAGGCCATGGCGGGAAATGTCTATGTATCCGAACCTCTAATCAGCAAGATCACCGGAGAGCTGTCGATTATGGTGGCAGCGCCTCTTTATTCCGGCGGAAACCAGGGTTCCCAAATCGTGGGCGTAGTTTATTTCGTGCCGCAGGAAACCTTTTTGAATGATATTGTCTCTTCCATCAAAGTCGCCCAGAGCAGCCGGGCCTACATGATCAACAAATCCGGTGATACCATCGCCGACGTCACCTTAGAGACCATTACTGTCCAGAATATTGAGCAGGAAGCCAAAAGCGATTCCTCCTTACAGGAGCTGGCCGCTCTCCACGCAGACATGCGCCAGGGAAAGAACGGCTTTGGAAGCTTCCGCAGCTCAGACGGAAACCGATTCCTGGCCTATGCCCCGGTAGGCGGCACAGACGGCTGGAGCGTTGCCGTTACCGCGCTGGAAACGGAATACCTGTCCGATACATACTTCGGCATCATCATCAATCTGGCAGTGATTGCAGCCTCCATTCTGGCCTCTATCGTAGTGGCCCTGAAGCTGTCCAACAATATCAGCGGGCCTATGCGGGCCTGCGCCAGACGGATGAAGCTGCTGGTGGAAGGGGATCTGTCATCTCCTGCTCCTCCGGTCAAGGGGAAGGACGAGACAGCGGAGCTGACCCGCTCTACGGCAGAGATGATCACCGGTCTGAATACAATCATCAACGATATCGACTATCTGCTCACCCAGATGGCCGGCCAGAATTTTGATATCCAGTCCTCCCATCACGATGCCTATGTGGGCGGTTTCCAGAGCATCCTGCTGTCCATGCGCCATCTGAAAATCTCGCTGAGCAATACGATGCGTCAGATCGACGCTTCCGCCAGTCAGGTATCCGACGCCAGCAGCCAGGTATCCGCAGGAGCTCAGTCTCTGAGCCAGGGTTCTGTGGAACAGGCCAGCTCTGTGGAGCAATTGGCTGCCACTATTACCGACATCTCCGAGAGCGCCAAAAAGACCGCTGCAGCCGCCGAGGAGGCCGGGCAGTTCGTGGAGCAGGCCGGCGCCCAGCTAGGTACCAGTGTGGAATATGTGAAGGAGCTGAACACGGCGATGGAGAAAATATCCGGCTCCTCTGAGGAGATTTCCAAAATCATCAGCACAATTGAAAGCATCGCGTTCCAGACCAACATTTTGGCCTTAAATGCCGCCGTAGAGGCCGCCCGGGCAGGAGCCTCCGGAAAAGGCTTCGCAGTCGTTGCGGACGAGGTGCGCAATCTTGCCTCCAAATCCGACTCGGCCGCCAAGGCTACCAAGGAATTAATAGAGGGCTCCATCGCCGCTGTCACCGGAGGCAGTCAGGCAGTGAACAAGGTTACGGAATCCCTGGAGCTTACCAGCTCCATCGCCGGCAATGTAACTACACAGATGGATATTGTGGTGGAGGCCGTGAAGAACCAGACGGCTGCTATTGCACAGGTCACTGAGGGGATTGACCAAATCTCTTCCGTAGTGCAGACTAACAGCGCCACTTCCCAGCAGAGCTCTGCATCCAGCGAAGAATTGTCCGCCGAGGCTAACAACCTGAAGCATCTGGTGGATCAGTTTATACTGGCAAAGGATTAAATTCCGAACGGAATGCGGATAATCAAGAAAACAAAATAATTCTGCCGCAGGCAAAGGGCCGCTGCAACGGCAAGTGAATAAGCTTACCCAGGCAGCGGCCCTTTTGCGGATGAATACGGTCAGTTACGGATGATCGGCAAGCCTCTCCTTCAGAAGCGTATTCCGCTTTGTAACCGTTACATTTCTAACCGCATAGGATAATGCTTTCTTTGTTCCTGTCATCACCAGAATCTTTTTTGCCCTGGTAATTCCCGTGTAGAGCAGATTCCGCTGCAGCATAACATAATGATTCATCAATACCGGCATGACAACAATGGGGTATTCCGATCCCTGCGCCTTATGAATGGTTGTGGCATAAGCATGCGCCAGCTCGTCAAGCTCCGTGAAATCATACTCTATGCTGCGGCTGTCAAAATTCACTTTCAATGTCCGATCGTCTGCATTGACAGACTCTATCACCCCGATATCTCCGTTAAATACCTCCTTGTCATAGTTGTTCTTAATCTGCATAACCTTATCG
>VSNE01000178.1 GCA_009774155.1 Lachnospiraceae bacterium | reverse complement strand
GCGCCAAGACGGAGCGCAGTACGCGCCGCATCCATAGCCACATTACCGCCGCCGACTACTACAACCTTTTTGCCATTTACAATCGGTGTATCATAATCAGGATTAAATGCCTTCATCAGATTATTTCTGGTCAGATACTCATTTGCAGAGAGAACACCGCATGCAGTCTCTCCGGGAATCCCCATAAACTTCGGAAGACCTGCGCCGGAACCGATAAACACCGCATCAAAGCCTTCCTCTTCAATCAGCTCATCCAGCTTCACAGTCTTGCCGACAATTACATCGGTCTCAATCTTAACGCCGAGAGACTTCACATTCTCAACCTCCGGCCCGACAACACGATCCTTAGGAAGACGGAACTCCGGAATACCATAGACAAGAACGCCGCCTGCTTTATGTAATGCCTCAAAAATGGTTACATCATATCCTAATTTTGCAAGATCCCCTGCGCAGGTAAGACCGGAAGGACCGGAACCGATCACTGCCACCTTCTTGCCGTTTTTCTCTGCCGGAGCGGCAGGCTTGATATTGTTCTCACGCGCCCAGTCAGCCACGAAGCGCTCCAGCTTGCCGATGGAAATCGGATCTCCCTTCTTACCGCGGATACATTTTCCCTCACACTGGCTCTCCTGGGGACATACACGGCCGCACACTGCCGGAAGTGCAGAAGAACGGCTGATAACCTGAAATGCTTCGTCGAATTTTTCTTCTTTTACTGCCGCGATAAATTCCGGAATATTAATAGATACCGGACATCCTTCCATACATTTTGCATTTTTACAGGTAATACAGCGCTGTGCCTCTTCCACCGCCTCTTCTTTATTATAACCATAGCATACTTCTTCAAAATTCGTAGCCCGAACCTTTGGGTCCTGCTCGCGAACTGGTACTTTCTTTAATACGTCTGCCATTATTTATCACCTCCGCAATTTCCGCAGCCACCGTGATGGGTATCTCCCTCCTGATATTTCAGAAGACGCCTTCCCTCTTCTGTCTTATACATAGCCGCTCTCTTCATAGCCTGATCAAAGTCAATCTTATGACCGTCAAACTCCGGTCCGTCCACGCATGCAAACTTCACTTCGTCGCCTACCATAACACGGCAGGCACCGCACATGCCGGTTCCATCCACCATAATCGGATTCATGCTGACGATTGTCGGGATGCCAAGCTTTTTGGTTGTCAGACAGGCAAATTTCATCATAATCATCGGTCCGATAGCTACGCACAGGTCGAACTGCTTTCCTTCATTTACCAGCTTCTCCAGCATGGCAGTTCCCACACCCTTAAATCCATAGCTTCCATCATCCGTACACAGATGAAGGTTGCCGACCTTGCTCATCTCATCTTCCAGGATCAGAAGATCCTTGGTTCTTGCGCCAACTATAATGTCGCACTCAATGCCGTGATCATGCAGCCACTTTGCCTGAGGATAAACAGGAGCCGTTCCTACTCCGCCTGCAATAAACACAATTTTCTTCTTTTTCACTTCTTCCAGATCATCTGTAACAAACTCCGACGGGCGTCCCAGCGGTCCAACAAAATCGGCAATCGCATCTCCTGCCTTCAACGCCAGCAGTTTGTGAGTGGATACGCCGATCGGCTGAAATACAATTGTAATAGTTCCTGCTTCTCTGTCATAATCGCAAATCGTAAGCGGAATACGCTCTGCGGACTCGTCCACCCTTACAATAATAAACTGCCCCGGCTCACAAGACTTTGCGACTCTTGGAGCAAGGATAACTTGTTTGTAGACATTTGCAGAGAGCTGCTCTGCCTCTAAAATCTTGAACATATGCTTCCTCCTAAATTTTGTAGTAATCCTGTATCGTGACTACAAATCATATTACTATCATAATGCAAAATCAGGTATATTTCAACAAAAAATTATGGAATCTCAGTCATTTCTTCTGGCAAACTTTCCATATTCTCTTCCGGCGGCGCATAAACCTCCGACACATTGTATATTGCTTCCATAATGCCGCTCATTCCGCCGTACTCATCCACAGAAACTGCCTGAAGAACCGTAAGACCTGGTGATATATATATGGGGCCTCTGTACAATTTAGAATCATATCCCGGCTCTTCCCCATTTGTTGTATAATAAATCCTGCAATCCTCCTCTGCATACAGGCTCACATAAAAGCCTCCGCTGTAGGTTCCTCCCTCCATACTGAATACCGGCTCGTCCGGATAGTCAAACGTAATCTCATAGGTTCCGTCTGCTTCTTCACTCTGAATCCCGTCAGACCGGATAAAAATAGCCCTCAGCACAGTCTTACCCTCTCCTATCTCTATCGGACGATTGTAAATCGTACTCTGGGCGCCCGGCGTTGTTCCATCGGTTGTATAATAGATAACTCCCTCAGTCCTCTGCGCATGGGAAATTGTAAGTCTCAAGGAATAGTCATACTGCCCCGGAGCCATGCTGAACTGAGGCTTCTCCAGAAAAACCGGCTCCTCTGCCTCTGCAGCCACTTCCTGCGGCTCCAGAACAAAATGGTAGGAAGCCTGAAAAACCAGAATTCCCAGCAGCATCAGAACAACTGCCGCAATCCCGTGCCTCCACTGATGCCAAAACGGAAGCGCACCAGCTTCTTCCGAGTCTGACGGCTTTTCAGAATCCGGCTTTTCCGCCTGCGTATTATCCTCCGTCCTTATGGCAATGTCATCCACCGGGTTATAATCAGGAACCATCTGAATAGCAGTTCCACAATTTTCGCAATAAAATTTTCCTTCCGGAATATCGGTTCCGCATTTCTGGCATTTCATGTCAAATGGTGTTTCCTTTCATCCGTTATACATGTTCCTCTATATATTGCTCAAACTCTTCCATAGACATCAGCACCTTTCTTGGTTTTGTTCCTTCCTCCTCGCCGACCACTCCGGCATCCGCCAGCTGATCCATGATCCGGGCCGCCCGGTTGAATCCTATTTTAAACCAGCGCTGAAGCATTCCGATAGACGCCTTATCCTTCTCAATGATAAATTTGCCCGCCTCTGTAAAGAGTATATCCCGGTCGCTCCCTCCTCCCGGCGCATCGGCGGATACCGCGCTCTCCACTGCCGCCTGCATCTGCTTCATTCTCTCGGCTATCTCCTCATTGCCGCCTGCATTCTCGATATTCCGGCTGCTTAAAAATTCCACAACCGCAGCAACCTCCGCGTCTGACACAAATGCGCCTTGTACGCGCAGAGGCTTGGGAAGCCCATATGGGGAAAACAGCATATCCCCCTTTCCGAGCAGCTTTTCCGCCCCATTCATATCCAGAATAGTCCTGGAATCCACGCCGGAGGAAACTGCAAAGGCAATCCTGGACGGCATATTGGCTTTAATCAGCCCGGTAATAACATTGACAGAGGGCCTCTGAGTTGCAATGATCAAATGAATACCCGCCGCACGGGCAAGCTGCGCCAGACGGCAGATAGCATCCTCCACTTCACCGGGGGAAACCATCATAAGATCTGCCAGCTCGTCCACAATAATGACAATCTGCGGCATTTTTTCCGGCTTATTGTCATCCTCAATGGCTGCGATAGAGTCAATTTTGCTGTTATATCCTTCAATGTTCCGGACATTCAGTTCCGCAAATTTATTATATCTGCCCATCATCTCCGCTACAGCCCAGTTCAGCGCTCCGGAAGCCTTCTTCGGATCTGTCACAACCGGAATCAGAAGATGAGGAATCCCGTTATAGGCGCTAAGCTCCACCACCTTGGGATCGATCATAATCAGCTTTACCTCGTCCGGCCTGGCTTTGTATAAAATACTCATAATCAGGGTGTTAATACACACGGATTTACCGGAGCCTGTCGCCCCCGCAATCAGAAGATGGGGCATCTTCGCAATATCAGATACCATAATATTGCCTCCGATATCCTTTCCGACCGCAAAAGCAATTCTGGAAGAATGCTCTTTAAATTCCTTGGCTTCCACCAGCTCCCGGAACATTACTATGGAATTTTCCTTGTTCGGAACCTCAATTCCCACTGCCGCCTTACCGGGAATCGGCGCTTCCATACGAATATCCGGAACAGCAAGATTCAGCTTAATATCATCCGAAAGGGCAATGATTTTACTCACCTTCACACCATGGGCAGGCTGCACTTCAAATCTGGTCACGGACGGCCCCTGACTTGCGTCGGTCACAGTGGCATTCACTCCGAAGTCTTCCATAATCTGCTGCAGATGGCTGGCCGTCTCCTGAAGCTGAGCGGATACGTTCTTTTTCCCCGCGCCTCCTTTTGGAGCCTTCAAAAGCGAGATTGGAGGAAACTGATATTCCCGCTCCCCCGCCGGCTCATGAATCAGGGCCTTTGCCGCTTCCTCTGTCTCCTTGTGCGCCTCCCGCGCTACAGCCTCCGCCTCTTCTCTTTGTATCTCACGATCAGGACTCTTCTTCCGCTGAATCTCTCTTTCAGCCTCAAGCTCTCTGCGGCTCAGGGCATTTTTAAGAAGATCATCCTCACTGAAGCCAATCTCCTCTAAATCTCCGGCCGCGGCTGAAGATTTCTCACTTTCCTTATCCTTCCGAAATTCTGGTTTGTGTAGGGAAAAAGCAAACGCCTTTTCCATCTCGGACTGCTGCGGCTCCTCCGCTTCTTCCGGAAGCAGCAAAGACTGCGCCTCTTCCTCCTGCTCTGTCTCCAGTTCCAGAAGTCCCATCCTTGTTTTTTTAGGTATTTTTATATCAGGGGTTACTCCGCTGACCCTGCGGTCCAGTCTCTGTTCCCTTTTCTGTTCTCTGCGCACTTCGGCGACTTCCCGCCTCCGTTCCATATCCTGCTTTGCAGATTCATATACTTTCCTGCTTCCTCTCGACATTCCTCTTACAAAAGAACGTTCCGTAACAATTACAATACAGATAATCAATATACCCAGCAGTATCAGATAAGCTCCTATTGTTCCAAACGCATCGCAAAGCGCTCCTGAAACGGAGCCGCCCAGCAGACCGCCCCCTGTCTTGTTTTCCGCGCAATACTGATAAATTTCTTTTAATCCGGTCACGTCGGCCTTTGCCATCGTAACCATATGAAGAATCGCGTTGAGCGCCAGGCAGCCGGACACAGCTCCTGCAATTTTAATTGCCGCAATCAAATTTTCCTTGTTTGCCAATGAAAAAAACACCAGAAGAAGCACTATAACAGGAAAAACATAGGCAAAAAGTCCAAGACAGCCAAAAAGAATTCTGCTCAGTGCATTCCCGACCGCTCCCACAATTCCAAAGTTGCGGACAAACAGAAATATAGACGCAAGAAGAAGCCCAACAAGGCTCACCTCGTCCCAAAGACCGTTTTCCTGCTCTGCCGCCGTTTTTTTGGAATTGTTTTTTCTTGTGTTCTTTGTCTCGTTTTTCTTTGCGGAAGCATTGCTTTTCCTGCTTCCGGATTGACGGGTTCCACTCATAAATTACTCCTGTCTTTTCAGTTTATCATCAGAAGCGTGCGTCCGCACGCAAGGTTATCAGTCTTAGCTGACAACAAATTTTATCATACCTTGTCCAGTTTATCATTAAAACCAGGATTCGTCAAAAAATATATCAAAATTACAATCGTAAAGAGGACTCGCCCTTTCAGGCAAGTCCTCTTATTTTCTGCTGTGTCTGAAGATTAAAGATTCTCTTCAAAGAATGCAAGCATCTCTTCTGCGGCAATATCCTCATCTGAGCCTTCTACTGTAACGGTAACCGTATCCTGACACTGAATATCCAGATCAATTACCGACAGCAATCTCTTCAGATCTCCGGTTTTTCCTTTATTTTCAATTGAAATCTCACTCCGGAACTCTTTGGCAAGCTGAAGAATCAACCCTGCGGCACGCGCGTGCATTCCAAGCTCTTCTTTAATCGTGTACTGAAATGTTTTCATATCTTTTTCTCCGCCCGATTACTTTTGATTTTTTTATTATAACACAAATCATCAGAAATGTAAATTTCTTCTCTTGAGTTGTTTGTGTCAAGTAATCGTTGGCAACTTTCCACTTTATTTTTCTCTATGATAT
>VSNE01000177.1 GCA_009774155.1 Lachnospiraceae bacterium | reverse complement strand
TTCCCGGATGGCGCGCACGACCAGAGACTGTCCGATATGCATATCTCCGGCAGTAAATACATGCGGGATGTTAGTGGCGTGTTTTCCGGCTTCGGTGGCCACGTTGGTTCTGCTGTCTGTATTTACGCCGAATGCCTTGGTCACATAATCCTGGCTTCCCAGAAATCCGGCTGCAATCAATACCAGCTCCGCATCCAGCACAAATTCACTGCCCTCCACCGGAGCCATCATCATGCGTCCGCTCTTTTCGTCCTTCCTGCTCTCCAGCTTCACAATCTTTGCCTGTTTCACATTGCCGTTTTTATCCTTTATAAATTCCTGGACAGTAGTCTGATAGAGCCGCGGATCATGACCGAATTTGGCGATAGCCTCCTGCTGTCCGTAGTCGGTTTTACACACTCTGGGCCATACAGGCCACGGATTATTCTCCGCTCTCGTATCCGGAAGCTTCGGCATCATCTCAAGCTGGGTCACGGATTTGCAGCCCAGACGGATGGAGGTTCCCACACAGTCGTTTCCGGTATCGCCTCCGCCGATGACAAGCACGTTTTTTCCTTCTGCCGGAATAAATTTTTTATCTGCAAAGCCGGAGTCTAAAAGGCTCTTCGTGGCTGCCGTCAGAAAATCCACCGCAAAATAGATGCCCTTTGCATCCCGGCCCGGCACTTTGATATCTCTGGGATTTGCCGCGCCGCAGCAGAGAATCACCTTGTCATACTCTTTTAAAAGCTGATCTGCCTTAATGTCCGCGCCGACGTTGCAGCTTGTGACAAAGGTAATCCCCTCCTCCTTCATAATATCGATTTTACGATCAATGATATGCTTCTCCAGCTTCATATTCGGGATGCCGTAGCGGAGCAGCCCTCCTATCCGGTCGTTTCTTTCATAGACGGTCACCGAATGTCCCCTGCGGTTCAACTGGTCGGCCGCCGCCAGGCCGGAGGGGCCGGAACCTACGACTGCCACCTTTTTGCTGGTGCGTACCTTCGGCGGCCTTGCATGTGCATAGCCCATCTTATATGCATGTTCAATAATTGCCAGCTCGTTTCCCTTCGTTCCCACCGGATCTCCGTTTAAATTGCAGGTGCACGCAGCCTCGCACAGTCCCGGACATACCCGTCCGGTAAATTCCGGAAAATTGCTCGTCTTGGCCAGCCGGTAATATGCCTCCTCCCAGTTGCCAAGATACAGTAAATCATTCCACTCCGGAACCATATTCTGAAGCGGACAGCCGGACATCATGCCGCCGATCATCTGACCGGCCTGGCAGAACGGCACTCCGCACGACATACATCTGGCTCCCTGCTTTTCCTGCTCCGCCTTCGACAGGGGCGCATGGAATTCATGAAAATGTCTGATTCTCTCTAACGGCGCTTCTGCTTTCGCATCCTTGCGTTCATAATCTAAAAAGCCTGTTGGTTTTCCCATTGCCCGTTCCTCCTATCCTCTTTTGACTGCATAGAACGCTTCAATCTGCGCCTGCTCTGTATTCATTCCTTTTTCCTCCATCTGAACGATCTTGCTCAGCATCCGTTTGTAATCATTCGGAATAATTTTTTTGAATTTCGGCAGATATTGTTCAAAATTGTCGAGAATCCATTTTCCTTTTTCGGAATTTGTATAAGCCACGTGCTCTTTTATCATATCCTTTAATTCCTGAACATCATACTTATTTGTCACTTCCTCCAAGGTCACCATGGATTTATTCACCTTTGTGTACAGATCACGCTCCTCATCCAATACATAAGCGATACCGCCGCTCATGCCTGCCGCAAAGTTTTTGCCCACATGGCCCAGTATCACCACACAGCCTCCGGTCATATATTCACAGCCGTGGTCGCCGGTTCCCTCCGCAACCGCACGGACGCCGGAGTTCCGTACGCAGAAACGTTCTCCTGCCACTCCGCCTATATACGCCTTCCCGCTGGTCGCTCCGTAAAACGCCACATTGCCGATAATGATATTCTCATCCTTCTTATAGGTCACTCCCTTCGGCGGATAGACGATCAGCTTGCCGCCGGAAAGCCCCTTTCCAAAGTAATCGTTGGAATCTCCCACCAGCTCCAGGGTCAGCCCCTTCGGCACAAAGGCTCCGAAGCTCTGTCCTCCCGCGCCGGTGCATTTGACTGTGAACGTATCCTCCGGAAGCCCCTCCGGATAGCGTTTTGTAATCTCGGAGCCAAAAATCGTGCCAACCGCCCGGTCGGTATTCCCCACATCCACTTCAATGCTTCTCTTCTGTCCTTTTTCAAGAGCAGCCCTGAACTCTTTCAGGAATATCCTTTCATCAATGGTCTTCTCCAGTTCAAAATTATATACCTGCTTCGGATCAAAGATAACCTTCTGTCCCCGGCCCGCATACGGGTTATTCAGGACGCGGCTTAAATCAATCGTTGCCGCCCTTCCCTCGCGGTTTTCCTTCACCATAAGAAGATCGGAGCGTCCGACCAGCTCATCCAATGTCTTTACGCCCAGCCTTGCCATATATTCACGCAGATCCTGCGCGATAAATTTCATAAAGTTCACCACATATTCCGGCTTCCCGCGGAAACGCTTGCGAAGCTCCGGATTCTGGGTAGCCACGCCCACCGGACAGGTATCCAGGTTGCAGACACGCATCATCACACATCCCATGGCGACTAACGGGGCAGTGGCAAAGCCAAATTCCTCCGCGCCCAGCATGGCTGCGATCGCCACGTCCCGGCCGCTCATAAGCTTTCCGTCAGTCTCAATACGGACCTTATTGCGAAGCCCGTTCATTAAAAGTGTCTGATGGGTCTCGGTAAGTCCCAGCTCCCACGGAAGCCCCGCATTGTGGATGGAGCTTGCCGGAGCGGCTCCTGTGCCTCCGTCATAGCCGGAGATCAGAATCACCTGTGCGCCTGCCTTCGCAACGCCTGCCGCCACAGTTCCCACGCCCGCTTCGGATACCAGCTTTACGGAAATCCTTGCCGCCGGATTCGCATTCTTCAGATCGTAGATCAGCTGGGCCAAATCCTCGATGGAGTAAATATCGTGATGCGGCGGCGGAGAGATCAGGCTCACGCCCGGAGTAGACAGACGGGTCTTCGCAATCCACGGATATACTTTTCCTCCCGGAAGATGTCCGCCCTCGCCGGGTTTCGCTCCCTGCGCCATTTTAATCTGAATCTCCTGCGCGCTGACCAGATATCTGGAGGTGACGCCGAAGCGCCCCGAAGCCACCTGCTTGATGGCCGAGCATTTATTCAGTCCGTCCGGTCCTATGCTCAGACGTTCAATGCTCTCGCCGCCCTCGCCGGTATTGGATTTCCCGTGAATGCGGTTCATGGCAACCGCCAGACATTCATGCGCTTCCTGAGAAATGGAGCCGTAGGACATGGCGCCGGTTTTAAAGCGGGTCACAATAGAGTCCACGCTCTCCACCTGCTCAATCGGTATGCCCTTTTTCGGATATTTAAAGTCTAACAGGGTGCGGATCTGTCCGTGGTTGTTTTCCCCGTTGACTAATGCCGTGTACTGCTTAAACAGATCATAATTGCCCTCTCTTGTGGACTGCTGCAGAAGATGGATCGTTCTCGGATTGTACAGATGCTCTTCTCCGGAGCTTCTTTCCTTGTGAAGCCCCAGACTGTCCAGGGCCGGAGCCGTCTCCAGCCCCAGCGGGTCAAATGCCGCGGAGTGGAGCGCTTCCACCTGTTCTTCAATTTCCTTCAGGCCAATGCCGCCGATGCGGCTGACTGTGTTGGTAAAATATCTGTCCACCACATCCTTGCTGATGCCGATTGCCTCAAATATTTTGGAGCCCAGATAGGACTGGATGGTGGAAATTCCCATCTTGGAAGCTGTCTTTACAATGCCGCTGATAACTGCATGATTATAATCATCCACAGCCGCGTAGTAGTCTTTGTTCAGTATCCCTTTGTCGATCAGCTCCTGAATGCTCTCCTGCGCCAGATAGGGATTGATTGCACAGGCCCCGTATCCCAGAAGCGTCGCGAAATGATGCACCTCTCTCGGCTCTCCGGATTCCAGGATGATGGACACAGAGGTTCTTTTCTTTGTCCTTACCAGGTGCTGCTGCAATGCGGAGACAGCCAGCAGGGACGGAATCGCCACATGGTTCTCATCCACTCCCCGGTCGGAAAGAATCAGGATATTCACACCGTCGCGGTATGCCCTGTCCGCTTCCACAAACAGGCGGTCAATGGCTCTCTCCAGGCTGGTGTTTTTATAGTAGGTAATCGGAAGCGTCTCTACTTTAAAGCCTTCCTTTTTCATAGTCTTAATCTTTAAAAGATCCGTGCTGGTCAGAATCGGGTTGTTGATTCTCATCACGCAGCAGTTCTTCGGCTTCTCTTCCAGGAGATTGCCGTCCTTACCCACATAAATGGCTGTGGAGGTGACAACCTTCTCGCGAATCGCGTCAATAGGAGGATTCGTCACCTGGGCAAACAACTGCTTAAAGTAGTTGAACAGCGGCTGATGATGGTCGGACAGAGCTGCCAGAGGCACATCAATGCCCATGGCGGAAATCGCCTCGGAGCCGTTTAAAGCCATATTCAGAATAGAGTTCCGTACATCCTCATAGCTGTATCCAAAGGCCTTCTGAAGCCTCATGCGCTCCTCCGGCGTATGCTCTTCGATTCTCTGGTTCGGAATCTTCAGCTCTGCCAGCGTAATCAGATTGTGGTCCAGCCATTCGCCATAGGGCTGACGCTCCGCATAGCTCTCTTTTAATTCGTCATCATCAATAACTCTTCCCTGCTTTGTATCCACCAGAAGCATTTTCCCCGGATGGAGGCGCTCTTTTGTCACAATCCTGGACGGATCGATATCCAGCACTCCTACCTCGGAGGACAGGATAAGCTCATGATCGGTGGTCACATAATATCTGGAAGGACGAAGTCCGTTGCGGTCCAGCACAGCTCCCATCACATCCCCGTCGGTAAACAGAATGGAAGCCGGGCCGTCCCATGGCTCCATCATAGTTGCATAGTACTGATAGAAATCCTTCTTCTTCTGGGACATGGTGCGGTTATTCACCCACGGCTCCGGAATCAGAATCATAACTGCCAGCGCCAGATCCATGCCGCTCATGACCAGAAACTCCAATGTATTGTCAAGCATGGCAGAGTCAGAGCCGGAGGCGCTGATTACCGGAAGCACCTTATGGAACTCACCCTTAAGATGTTCGGATTCCACGGTTTCCTCACGCGCCAGCATCTTGTCGGCGTTCCCTTTAATGGTATTGATCTCTCCGTTATGTACAAGAAAGCGGTACGGATGGGCGCGCTCCCAGCTGGGCATCGTATTGGTGGAAAAACGGGAATGCACCAGCGCGATGGCGCTCTCATAATCCGGACTCTGAAGATCGAGAAAGAAGGAACGGAGCTGCCCTACCAGAAACATTCCTTTATAAATCAAGGTTCTGCTGGAACAGGATACCACATAGCTGTTATCGTTGGACTGCTCAAAAATACGTCTGGCAATATAGAGCTTGCGGTCAAAATCCAGTCCGCGCTTTACGTCCTCCGGCTTCTCAATAAACGCCTGCATAATACTGGGCATTTTCTCCAGCGCCTTGGAGCCAAGCACTTTCGGATTCGTAGTCACCTGCCTCCATCCAAGAAACCTCATGCCCTCTTTTTCCACGATAATCTCAAACATCTTCTTTGCCTGATTGCGCTTCAGCTCATCCTGCGGCAGGAAGAACATACCGATGCCGTATTCTCTCTCTTCTCCCAGCTCTATGCCGAGAGCCCTGCATTCCCGTGAAAAAAATCTGTGGGAGATCTGAACCATAATTCCGACGCCGTCGCCGGTTTTCCCTTCCGCGTCTTTCCCTGCGCGGTGCTCCAGATTTTCTACAATACTCAATGCATCCTCCACGGTTTTGTGGGTCTTGACGCCTTTAATATTAACGACGGCCCCGATCCCGCAGTTATCATGTTCAAAGCTCGGATCATACATTCCTTCAGCCGGATATTCCGTCCTGATCTGTTCATTCATAAGCTGTACCCCTTCCTGGTGGCTATAGTAT
>VSNE01000176.1 GCA_009774155.1 Lachnospiraceae bacterium | reverse complement strand
TACGCATATGAAGAAAGGCGGGCACAGGCGGAAGAGGAATGCGATGAATTTTTCAATGAGATAAGGTTTCGGATTATTTCGACCGCAGGCTGTGATATGAGCCGTACAACAGGAAAGATGGTGGAGGCCATGAAGGGGCTGGGAGAGGACTATGAGCTTTTCCTGATCGGCGGGGGCGATGAGGAGGACGAGGCTGTTATCCGCCGGACCATTCAGAACCTGAAACTGACCAATGTGAAGATTTTTCCCCGTATGGATCAGGATCATCTGAAATATTTTATCGAGAACTGTCAGGTGGGAATGGTGACCTATCACCAGCGGGATCTGAATAATAAATACTGTGCAAGCGGCAAAATCTTTGAATTTCTGTTTGAGGGGAAACCGGTGGTAACGTCCACAAATCCTCCTTTGAAGGAATTTTGTGAAAAATATAAAATCGGGCGGGCCTCCGACGATTATGAACAGGCAATCCGCGCCATAGCGGAAAACTACGGACACTGGCAAAGAGCGGTGGATCGGTTTATCAGGCATGTACATGTGGAGAAAAATAACCGGAGGCTTGCAGAACAGATTAAGGAAGAGCTAGAGGAACGATAGATGAAAAGAATAATGCTTGTATTTGGAACAAGACCAGAGGCTATTAAGATGTGTCCGCTGGTCAATGAGCTGAAGACGAGAAAGGGGATTGAGACCGTTGTCTGCGTGACCGGACAGCACCGTCAGATGCTGGATCAGGTGCTGGAAGCGTTCTTAGTTGCGCCGGACTATGATCTGTCCATTATGAAGGACCGTCAGACCCTGTTTGATGTGACAACAAATATTTTGAATCGGATTAAAGAGGTTTTGGAGGAAGTCCGCCCGGATGTGGTTCTGGTGCATGGGGATACGTCCACCACGTTTGCGACGGCTCTGGCATGCTTTTATCTGCAGATTCCGGTAGGACATGTGGAGGCGGGACTTCGCACCTACAATATCTATTCTCCGTACCCGGAGGAGTTTAACCGTCAGGCAGTCAGTATTATTTCCTCCTATCATTTTGCGCCCACAAAGCTTTCAAAGGAAAATCTTCTGAAGGAGGGAAAGAACCCGGATACGATCTATGTGACCGGAAATACAGCCATCGACGCATTAAAAACAACGGTACGGGAGGGATATACCCACCCGGAGCTGGACTGGGCGGGAGACAGCCGACTGATTATGATTACGGCGCACCGCAGGGAGAATCTGGGAGATCCTATGAAAAATATGTTCCGGGCCATCCGCAGAGTATGCGATGAGCATCCGGATATCAAAGCGATCTATCCGATTCATATGAATCCTGTAGTAAGAGAGACGGCAAATGCCATTTTGGGGGACGATGAGAGAATCCGTATCATTGAACCCCTGGACGTACTGGATTTCCATAATTTTTTGTCCAGAAGCTATCTGATTCTGACCGACAGCGGCGGAATTCAGGAGGAGGCGCCCTCTCTTGGCAAGCCGGTGCTTGTTATGAGGGATACGACAGAGCGCCCGGAGGGAATTGCAGCGGGAACATTGAAGCTGGTTGGGACGGATGAAAAGGTGATTTATGAAAACTTTAAATTATTGCTGGAAGATGAAAAAGCATACGAGGCAATGAGTACGGCGAGCAATCCTTACGGCGACGGATTTGCATGCAGAAGGATTGCGGATATTCTGGAAGGAAAAGCATGAATCTATACTTACTGATATTTCTGCTGCTGGCGGCAGGAACACTGTCAGAGTGGCGCTGCCCCGGGACGAAAGAAAAGGTATACTGGGTATGCTGGGGGGCATCGGCCGTCTGTCTGTGCCTGCGCTTTGGGCAGGGCACGGACTATGTGACCTATCATGCAATTTATGAGACGATACCGACAGTCATGGATCTGTCCCAGGGCTACATCTTTGGATTCTTTCCGGAGCCGGGATGGCGGCTGATATGCGCGCTGTTCAAGCTGTGCCATGCCCCTTTCTGGGTATTCACGATGGCGCTGGGAGCTGCGGATATGCTGCTTTTGCACCGCTTTCTGCAGAAATATGCGCCGCTTAAGACGGCGGGATTGTTCCTGTCCTATCCGGCGCTATATATAGTGTGGATGGTGTCGGGCCTCCGTCAGGGACTTGCCATGTGTCTGTTTCTGGGTATATTGGTTCCGTTTTATCTGGAAAAAAAATGGGGGCGGTATGTAGCCGGAGTGCTGATTGCCGCCTCTTTTCATAAAGTGGGTTATGGATGGCTGGTACTGCCGGCTGTCTATTATCTGCCGACGGAGGCGATGCTGGCGCTGACCGGACTTTCCGCTGCGGGAGGACTGATTCTGCAGGCGGGAGCAGTGGAGCAGTTTTTTGTACGCCTGATTCCGGCGTATCACGTGAAGCAGTTTCTTTTGGAGGGAAGCATAAGTATTTTTGCTACGGGAGAAAGACTTTTAAGCTTCGGAGTTTTGACGGCGCTGTATATATGGAACCGGAAAAAAGACGGGCAGGCGGATAAGCGGACGGAGCTTTTGCTGAAAGCCTATATGTGCGGGACATGCTTCTATATGCTGCTGTGCGGCAGCTCTTATTATGCAAGCCGGTACGGAGTGATTTTTAAGGTGCTGGAGTGCGCGGTTGTTATGGGACTGATTCAGGGGCGGGAATTGCCGGCAAGAGCAGCGGCTGCATTTTTCTTTGCACTGACTCTCCTGATGGGGGATAAGAACCTGAATGCAATGATATCCGAAGGCGGATATGCAGGCGCGGGGATTTCCGTATGGAATTTTCCGTATGTATCCGTTTTCAATCAGGATCGGATAGAAGCATACAGACCTTATGGACGGCTGCTGGAGGAAAGATATGAGGACAACATTGGAGACCAGCAGCTATGGATGATTGAAGATACAGAGGGGACGAGGAATGCGCCTTGAAATTTTACTGACCGCAGTTATATTTTTTGGAGGGACTTTTCTCTCAGGATATGCGCTGCGTTATGTTTTAAAGCTGAAAAAGGAAGGAATCATTTTTTCCATTGTATCCGGAGCCATGCTCTGGTGGGCGGTGCTGGAGCTGATTCTGGTGCCTATGACAATGGCGCTGGCATCCTTCCGCAGTCTTTTATATCTGTACAGTACGCTGACAGCAGCTATGACTGCCGCCGGCTGTTTTTTCTGGAGAGAGATTCTGGAGGATGTAAAAGAACTGAAAAAGAGCGCCAGGGAGTATGTGACGCCGGGGTATATAATTGCGCTGCTGCTGATCTGCTATCAGTTATATTTTATCCATCATCATATGTATCTGGAGTGGGATGATACCTACTATGTAAACCTGGCAAATGAGGCGGTCCGCTCGGATAAAATCTATTGGATTTATCCGGAAACCGGAGCGATTGCAGATTTTGACAAGCGGTATGTGCTGTCGCTGTGGCCGATTTTCTATGCATGGCTGTCAAGGCTGGCCGGCGTGCTGCCTACGGTAATGGCTCATACGGTTCTGCCGTGGCTTATGATACCGCTTGCCTATATGGTTTATGTACTGATTGGAAAGGAACTCTTTGGGGAGGACAGGCAGATGCAGGGAATGTTTCTGTCCTTTGCAGTGCTTCTGCATTTGTTTATGAGCGGAGAACATACATCAGGACTGACATTTTTAAGCATCACTCCCTGGGTGGGAAAAGGAGTGCTGGCGGCCATACTGCTGCCGCTGTTGTTTTACTGGATACTAAGAAGTGTGAGAGACAGCTCCTTTGGCTGCTGGATGCTGCTTGGAATCACCTGTCTGGGCGGCTGCCTTCTGTCCTCCATGGGAATCATGCTGACTCCGCTGTTTGTGGGAACCGCGGTATTTCTTGCAGGCATCCGTAAGAGGAGCCTTCAGTTTCTGCTGTGCGGCGCAGGAGCCTGCCTGCCGTGTATCCTGCTAGGAGTATTTTACATCTATCTGACTCATTAGTAGAAAGGAAGTTTTATGCAGGAGTTTTTCAAGATTGCAAAAGCGGATTTTTTACAGACCTTTGGAGGGGCTTTTCTGTTTCCCGTTCTCCTGATCTGTATCATATGGATTTTCCGGCGGGAGAAGGACTGGATGAAGAAAATACTTCTGTGCATTTTGCCGCTGGTATTTTTATTTCTGTACTGGTGCCCTCTGACAGGGCTTTTGTTTATGAAGCTTTTGGGAGAGAATGTATACTGGAGAATCCTCTGGCTGCTTCCGATGGCGGTGACGATTCCCTATGCGTGCTGCCTTCTCTTAAAAAGGCTTTATGGAATTAAACGTCAGTGCGTATTTCTGGCGCTTCTGGCGGCGGTGGCGCTCAGCGGAAAAGGGGTTCTGTCAGAGGAGTGGTTTGAGCCTTCCCTGAATGCCTATAAAATTCCCCAGAATGTTATCGACGTATGTGAAGTGCTTCCAAGCAATATACATGCCATGGTGTCAAACCGGCTGATGCCGTATATCCGGATGTACGATCCGACGATCACACTGGAGTATGGACGCAATTCCCTGGGATACAATGGAATCACAGAGACGGAATCTCTTGAACAGATTCTGTACCTGGAGGCGCAGAAGTCGGAAATTGATTTAAGCATACTGGCTCCGCTGGCAAAAGAAGCAGGGTGCGCCTTCCTTGTATTTTCCAATAACCGGACTTATATCGGAGACTGGGCGGACTATGGGTACAGAGAATACGGAAATACGGATGAGTTTGTGATCTTTGCAGACGAAGACTACGAATAGGGAGAGGACTCTCGAAAAGACACGGGAGGAGAGTTATGATGGAAGAAAGAGCCGAGTATACGAGGGAACGCATTTTATTTTGGACTGTCATTGGGATTGTCTGTGCGGTTTCCTTGTTCTGGTGCGTAAAAAAGTCGGATATGTTTATTGATGAGATCGTTACCTATGGTCTCTCAAACTCATATTACGCGCCGTTTATCAGCGATGTGCCAGAGGACAGGAGTCTGATTAACAAGGTACTTACCAGGGAGGATTTTACGGAATACCTTACTGTATCTGAGGAGGATGCATTCCGTTTCGATTCGGTATATGATAATCAGACCAGAGATACCCAGCCTCCGCTGTATTATATGCTGCTTCATTTTATGTGTTCATTTTTTAAGGGACAGTATTCCAAATGGATAGGACTGTCCGTCAATCTTGTGCTTTATCTGGGAACGCTGATTCTGCTTTACCATACAGGAAATATGATACTGCGCAGCAGAAAATATGCCTCTTTGGCTGTTCTTTTGTACGGACTGAGCTTCGGGGGACTGTCCACAGTTCTTATGATAAGAATGTATATACTTCTGACGTTTCTGACCATGTGCTTTGCTTATGTGGTATTGAGCATGTATCAGGGGCCGGTGAAACGAAGATATTATCCGGCGGTTGGCCTGATTCTGTTTCTGGGCCTGTTTACCCAATACTTTTTTGTGTTCTTTGCGTTTTTTCTCAGCGCGGCGTACTGTCTCCGGGAACTGTGGAAAAGACATTTTAAGGAATTTCTCCTGTATGCGGCGTCTGCCTTTGCCGGAATTGCGGTTTTTTATATATGCTATCCTTGTGTGACAGACCAGTTGTTTGCGGATAAGCTGGTATCCGGGCAGACTGCCGCCGGCAACCTTATGGATTTCCGGGGAATGCTGCTCAGCATTTATTCCTTTGTCATGCAGACTGCGGCAGGCTATAAAGCAGCGCTTCTGCTGCTTCTGACAGCGCTGGCGGCAGGAGTTTTCCGGCTTCGGAGGACGGTGCAGGCATATGCCGCGGAGTTCGGGATAAAGGATTGTACGGCGATTGCCATGCTGGCTGCGGTGCTGTTTACGATTCTTCTGACTGCTGTGGTATCCCCGGTTACGGCGCTTCGGTATATTTATAATGTGCTTCCGCTGGCTGCCCTGGGAATTGTATATTTTATGGAGTGCGCAGGGAGAGAATGGGAAAAGGGCTTTTATCCGTTTCTGGCTGTGTGTGTTCTTTTATGTGTGTGGAAGGGTCTGACAACAGAGCCGTCTTATGTGGAATGTGCCGAAAGAAAATTTTGAGATTATGAAACCATATT